>CAUTOZ010000015.1:0-27870 GCA_963539635.1 uncultured Treponema sp. | reverse complement strand
TCCCGTCATTTTTGTTGTACGTGATTTTGATTGATTTTGACTGTTCGAGCCAGAGCGCATAAAGCGTTGTGTCTTCGTAAAAATATTCCACACTTTCTGCGTCTTTGTAGACAGGATTATAGGAACCGTAGGAAGACGACGAACTTGATTTGCGCCACCCTGCAAAAACATAGCCGTCGCGGGTAAAAGTGTTTTTATCCAATATGAATTTTTCGCTTGATGAAGAAACGGTTACGTTCTGCATTTTTGTTTCCGCCGCACTCTCTCCGTCTTTTATAAAGCCCGCGTCAAAAGTAACTTTAAAGGAGTCAACTTTTTTCCATAAAGCATAAAACGAAAGGCTTGCTTCAACTTTTACGCTGTCGCCTGCATTGTATTCGGGAGCCGCTGCATCCGCTTTTTTTGCCCATCCCAAAAACTTGTAACCTTTTCGTTTTTCAGAAGGAAGTGAGAGAGACTCTCCTTTTGCGCAGTAGTCTGAATGCGTTGCAGGATAGGCGCCTTCATAGTTTTTGTGGTACGTAATAGTGTAGTAGTTTGTTCCGTATTCGGAGCCGGTCTCGCTGCTGCACCCGATAAAAAATGCCTGAGCCGCAAGGGCTAAAAGCATAACCATAAAAAAATGTATTGGCTTTTTCATAAAGATACCTCCAAGAATTTTTTTCAGTATAACTATACAAAAAAAAACTGGTCATACAACATGATATTTTTAAGAGATAATAGAGAGTTGTTGAGCCTATAGAAAAGATTTGACGGAATTTTGCGGGCAGCAGACAGGATAGATTAGTAGGCCGCCCGCACCAGCAGTGCCGACAATTCGAGGACGATAGCAGCGGAGTTTGAATGATTTAAAAGCGTTTGTCAGGCGTCTGCCGCGGCGAAGAACGATATTGTGCAGACGCCAACGGAATTCCGCCGGCGCAAGGTTGTGCTTACGCAAAACTTAAAGAAAACAGAGTTTACCGGATGGGAGATAAGGTATTTGAATGCAAAAGCGGAGATACCGCCCTCTAAAGTGTTTTTCTGTCGGCATAAGTATGCGGAAAAACGAATTTCAGCGGGGCGCGCGGTTTAGGTTCTTTATGCCGCGCTTACTGCCGCGTCCCGCCAAAGAAAAACGCTCCATCAGCCACAACCGCCTTTTTCGAAAGTTTGCAGTAAAATAATGCATCTGCCGTTTTAACTTCTCTAAAACTCAGAAATACGCTTCCTAAAGCGAAAGCCGCGTTTTTCGGCAAATTTGCCGCGGACGAAAAACGCTCAATTAGTTAAACCTTGTAACAGCCGCCCGCCGCACCTGCAGATTCTTGCTGCTTAAACGCCTTAAACGCATCTTCACGCGCTTTAAGCAAAATCTCGCGGTCGCGGGCGATGTCGGCAATGCCGAGCGTTAAGTTGCCGGACTGCGCGGTTCCTGCAATTTCGCCTGGGCCGCGCAGTTTTAAGTCTTCTTCGGCGATTATAAAACCGTCGGTGTTTTGGCGAAGAACTTTCATGCGTTCTATGCCGGACTCGCTTAGATTCTTTCCGTAAATCAGAAAGCAGTAAGACTGTTCGATTCCCCGCCCTACACGCCCGCGGAGCTGGTGGAGCTGCGCAAGTCCGAATCTGTCCGCTTCTTCAATGACGATGCAATTCGCATTCGGAACATCTACACCGACTTCAATAACGGTTGTTGCCGCGATAATGTGGATTTTTCCCGCGCGAAAGTCGCGCAAAATCGCAATCTGCGCGTCGTCGTCGATTTTAGAATGCAAAAGCGCGCACTTGTATTCAGGAAACACTGCTTGTGAAAGGCGGGCAAATGCTTCTTCCGCGCTCTTAACGCCTGCCGCAGTATCGCTTTCAATCGCGGGATAGACAAAATACGCCTGCCTGCCCGCCGCAAGCTGCTTTCTAACCGCTTCGTAGGCGTTCCTCTCATTCCCCGTGCGTACAAGGTACGTCTGCACGGGCTTTCTGCCCGCCGGCATCGTCTTTATCACGGAAACGTCAAGGTCGCCGAATGCAGTGAGCGCAAGCGTCTGAGGAATAGGGGTTGCGCTCATCATCAAAAGGTGAGGCTCGAACGTCAGAGCGTTTTCGCCTTCGGATTTGCGTCCCTTGTCGATTATCGCCTGCCTCTGAACCACGCCGAACCGGTGCTGTTCGTCGATTACCGCAAGCTGCAAATCGTCGTACACAACACCCTGCGAAAAAAGCGCGTGCGTTCCGATTAAAATATTGACGGAGCCGTTTTTAAGCTGCTTTAAAAGTGCTGTGCGCCCCGCCGCTTTTACATTTCCCGTCAAAAAGGCAGTGGTTATGCCGAGCGGCTCCAAAAGGTTTGCTGCCGATTCTGCGTGCTGACGGGCAAGAATTTCTGTCGGAGCCATGAGCGCACACTGTCCTTTCCAGTTGATGACGCGGAGACAGGCAAAAAACGCGGCAAGCGTCTTTCCGGAACCGACATCGCCTTGCAAAAGGCGCGCCATCGTAAACGGAGGGGCTTTTGCCGCATCCTGTACACCATTTAAAAGCGCGCACCGCTCCTTATAGCCGCGGTCAATATCCGCATTCATTTCCGCGATGACTTTTTTTTGCCCGCGCGTCAGCTCAAACGGAAGGCGCTCGCACAGTTGCTTTTGCAGCGGAGAAAGATTTTTTTTAAATTCCGCATTGATTTTCTCCGTTTCATCTTCCGAATCAGAAAAAATTGTGCAGGCGGCAGGAAGTACATTTACGGAAGGCAGCGCACCTTTGTGTTTCCACGCGCGGCGAGCCATAACCGTCTGAAACTTAAATAATTCTTCATAAATAAGCGTTTTTCGCGCCGCTTCAACTTCTTCAAGTGTTTCCGGCACGTGAATCACCATTATTGCGTCTTTTTTGTGCAGGAGCTTCCGTGCCGCAATAATTTCTTCGGGGAGTTCGTCTTCAATTCCTTTTGCGTATTGCCTTAGAGCTGCCGCAACCGCTTTGCGCACATTTTTTTGATTCAAGCCTTCGGTAAGCGGATAGACAGGAAGAATTTTTGCATCGGGCAGGGCGAAAGAATGCAAATCGTCGAGAGCGGCAGAGTCGGCAAGTTTGACTGCTTCAAATGCGCTTGACTGGAGCTGCCCGTATTTGACGGCAAAAGTTCCGTTGACGGCAATCGCCGCACCTTCCGGAAGTGCTTTTTCCAAAAACGGGCGGTTAAATGCGATAAGGGCGGCGTTTGTCTCTCCGTCTGTGATAATGATTTTAAGCGTCCGCATTTTCCCGAATCCGAACCATTCATGTCCGGTTACGAGTGCCGCTGTATTCACTTTGCCTTTTTGAAAGTCTAAAAGAGGAACGCGCTTCCTTCTGTCGTCGTAGCTTTTGGGATAGAGAGAGAGCAAGTCTGCGGCGGTAAATACGTTGAGTTTTGCAAAAAGTTTTGATGCCGCAGGTCCTACTCCGGTAATTGTTGAAACGGGCGGTTTTATGTCCTCAAGTTTCATTTAGATGGGAATCTGGACGACTAAACCGATGATAAGCCCGATTGCAAGTCGTCCGCCTATCATAAGAGCGACGAGCGCTCCAATCGAAATGAGGAGAGACGTCATGTACGAAATGAGTTTGCCGCCGGAGAAAAAAGAGGCAATCCGCATGACGGCAGGATTAAGCATTGCGTCGAGGTTATACCAAATCGAACCGTAATTCGGGCGTCCGCGTTCAAAAAAGAGCAAAACGACGAGGCGGATAATAAGCACAATGAGCAAAAATCCTGCCACCGACGAAGCAATCGACCACAGCATCATCAAAATGTTTGCAACAATGCCGCCTAAATACAGCCGCCCCGTCTGCGCTGTATGGGCAAGCACGGAGGACACGACGGAAAGTACGCCGATTGCAAGCATGGGCGTAAAGTCGAACGCTCCTATTCTAAGCGGAATGCGCCCGAACAGATTGAGGTAGGGATCGCACAGTGCGCTTAAAAAACGCCCGAACGCGCTGTAATTTATCTGCGGAACCCACGTAATGATAATGCGGACGATACAGATTGTCGTAAAAAGCGAAACCGCTCCCGCCGCCGTTTTAAATAAGAATGGTAACATAAGCGCTCCGATGAAAGTCAAAATCTTATGCCGTTTAATATAATAAAAAAACAAATCCCGTGCAAACCAGAAGACAACGGAAACCGGCGGCCGATAAAAACGGGGTTTGAAAGGCAGAACGAAATTTTTGTCCGCCTAAACCTAAAACTGAAAATCCATTTGCGAATTCCCAGCCAATCTCGAATTACGCATTCCTACCTTCTCATTATACCTTAAATTTCCCGACTTCCTCCGCAAGTCCCTCAATACTGTCCTTGTTCTTCCGCGCCAAGTCGTTGACTTCCTGCGGGCGGCAGAGAAAGATGTTTGAACGATTTAACGCTGTTCCGCCCGCCCACGTTTTGCCTGCCAGCAAAACGTGCGGGAAATGGAGTTTTATCTGCGCGTCGTCTTCATATCTCACGCGTCAAATAATCTGCCATTGGAAAATAAAACGTTCCCTCCGCCCCATAAAACGCCGCTAAGAAAATACATCTTCCCAGCGGCGTCAATTATCCATTACAAATTACCATTTAGACTTTAAATTTCCCGACTTCCTCCGCCAGTCCCTCGATACTGTCCTTATTCTTCCGCGCCAAGTCGTTGACTTCCTGCACGGCGTTGTTAATCTGCTGAACGCCCGCCGCCATTTCGTTCATCGAGTCTTTGATGACCGCCGTGAGTTGGTCGAGTTTCCGCATTTCGTCTGCAACGCCTTTGCCGCCGACAAGCATTTCTTCCGAGCCGTTTTTGACTTCCATTGTAACAGAGCTGATGTTCTTGATTGCCGCTAACACTTCACGGCTGCCGTTCTCCTGCTCGCGCATGGCGGCGGTCAACTGGGCGCTCATGGAGCGGACGTTTTCGGAAAGGCTGAAAATTGCGTTAAACTTTTCTTCCACAATTTTAGAGCTATCGGACAAGCCTTTGATGTCGTCGCTTAATTTTTTGAGCGTGTCGGTAATCGCTTTTCCCTGCGAGGCGGATTCTTCTGCGAGCTTTCGGATTTCGTCCGCGACGACGGCAAAGCCCTTGCCCGCTTCTCCGGCGTGGGCGGCCTCTATTGCGGCGTTCATGGCAAGGAGGTTTGTCTGGCTCGCGATATTTTGAATGACGCTCGACGCTTCAATCAAGCCGCCGGATTCGTCCGCAATTTTTTGCGTTACGGTGTTCGAGGCAAGCAGGGTAGATTTGCCTTCCGACGTGGCGGCGGCAAGGTTTTTGACCATGTTATCGCTTTTTTCAAGCGAATTGGTAATCGAGGCGATATTTGCGACCATCTCTTCGACCGCCGCCGAAGACTGCACGACGCTCGCGGACTGCGTTTCTATGCTTCCGTTCAAGGTTTCTATTGTGCGGATAATTTCTTCGACGGTGCTGGAAGTTTCTGTAACGCTCGCCGCTTGGGTCAACGCCTGCTGTTTTACCCCGTCGATATTTGAAGAAATCTCGTTTATCGCGCTCGCCGTTTCCGTCATGTCGGAGGAAAGAGAGTCTCCAAGTCCTTCCATAACTTTGCTGTTTTCGCCGACCATGCGTATCGAAGTCCCAATTTTTTCGATTGTCTGATTAAAGTAGGAAGCAAGGTCTGTAATCTCATCGTTGCCTGAAATCGGGAGGCGCACCGTCAAGTCTCCCTCTCCCTGCGCAATGTTCCGCAATGCTACGACCGTCGTCTGGATTGGTTTTATCATTCGCTGTGCAACCACGAGCACGACGATAACGGCAGTCAGCAGAATAAGCGCGCCGATGATAAAAATGGACGTACGAAGGGCATTGACCGCTCCCATAAACTCGCCAACGGGAGCCATAATCAGCGCAGTCCAGCCGGTTGTTGCCATCGGCGCATACGAGGCGATGTAATCTTCCCCTTGGTAATTAAAAAATCCGACATCTGAGCGGTTGGAATTGAGCGCTTGCGTTTCGAATTCGGCAAGCGTTTTAAGACTTGCGTCGGTTTTTGCTGCTTCGACGGAACTTTTCATATTTTGAACCCAATCGGTTTCTTGGTCGGCGATATTCACTCCTTTTTTTGAGATGACATAGCAATAGCCCGTTTTACCGACTACGATGTCGTCAATTTGATTGCTAAGCCAAAAGCCGTCAATGAGCGCAACGAGCGAGGCGATGTGCGTGTTGTTGTCATCTGTTATCGGAATGATGACTGCCATAACCAGTTTATGCAGCACGGGCGACATAAACGGCTCTGCAAAGTAACGCTGACCGCCGTTGGAATTTTCATACCATGCAAGATGAGCAATATTGAGCGAAGTGCCGTCTCCTAAATACAAAATGCCGTTTCTGTCCGCAATATTGAGCTGCACAATCTCTTGATTGACTGCCGCTTCCTTGTCCAACAACGCGCTTTTTTCCGTGTAGGACAAGTTGGCATTTCTAAAAGCCGGCATCCGCGCAATCCCTTCAAGGAACTGCCAAAACGCCATAACGCGCCCGTCAATAATTTCAGCCGTATCGGTCGCTTTATCAATAAGCTGCGCCTCTACTTTTTCTGTTACTGCTTTCCGCGCAATGCGGACTGCAAATAATCCTTCAATTGTCGACGCGACTGCAATAAGTGCGCCGAAAATAAAAATCAACTTGTTCTTGAGTGAAAAACGCTTTTTCATATACATCTCCTTAAGTAGTTTTCATGTGCGCGGCTTTGCGCATTATTTTTTCGATTTGGACTAGGTCAAGTGACTGGAAAGGCGCGGCGGTGAACGTCCTGAATGTTGTATACCGCAGCCATTAGTCCCATGCCGATTGGAACAGCGTACGTGTTGAGAATTACGTTGTGTTATATGGAAGAATTTGAATATTACCGCGTCCAGATTGCTGAACGTTTTCCCGCTGTTCGGGGGGGGGGGGGGGGGGGGGGTTTGTTTTGTTTTTAAAGAAAAATCTTGAAAAAAAAAAATCCGCTCATCTCTGTCAATAACTCCTGCCGTTCTTTCGTACAGAAACAATTTTATAACGGTACTGAATATATTGCAAGCGGTTTTTAATAATTTTAAATCGGCAGATGACCGCTCGGCGGTAAAACCGATGTTCAAAAGACGCGATAGAGTTACCGCCCGCCCCTGTTTTGTCAGCGGAAAAAAACGAGCGGGACGGTGTTTTTTTAAGTTCTTTGAAGACGCCGTTTTACAATGCCTCGCGGCCACAAACGCCATTTATCTGCAAAAATATCCACACCCTACAAGGGGGTGGATATTTTTGTGCGGGCGGCAACTCCGTTGCGTCTTTCAAATACTGTTTTTACTGTCCGCGCCGCCCAACGCCTATATCTTTATGTTTACGGCAAGTCCTGCGCTTAAATAATTCGTTCTGATATTCCACGCGCCGTTGAGGGCAAACTGTACGATTCCAGCTTTTATACCGACGCCGCCGAACAACTGCGGTGATAATTTCCTAAAGTTGAATTTATTGTCGATGGAAAACGAATTGCCGTTGTGTTCTATCTCTCTATCTATTCCGCCTGCCGTTGCGTAGATGTTGTAATCCCACGCGCAGTCGCTGCGCTCGGCAGAAAGAAGCGTTTTAAATCCGAGATAGGGCGTAAAGACTAAAAGCGTTTTTGAAACCTGCACGTCGAGAAAGAGGGTGTGCGTGTTGATTTTCGTGTCTAAACTGCTCGTTGCGTTCGCTGTGCCGCTGACGGGCACTCCGCCCACCATATACGTGCCGCTTGTTGAAAAACTGCTTTTAAACGAAACTGAACTCCGCGTAAAAATATAACCGCCGCCGACGGACACTTTTGGTGCGTACACATTTCCTTGATACACCGCATAGCGGAAGTCTAGTCCGACCGTCAATATATCAAAATCGAATTTATAGTCTCCTGCCTGCACGTTTTTTATCATGCCCGGCACCGTCGAAAAAATAAAAAATCCCAAATCGAACGGTAAAAAGATACCGCCGATTCGCGCGGATGCAGCCGCCGTTGGAAATGGAATTGTTGACGGAATATTCAAAGTCTGACCGATATTCAGACCCGAAGATGACGATGCGGCGTTCATTGCGTCATTTAAAATGGCAAGCGGCTCTTTGATAAAAGAAGAATTGACGAACGTCGCCGCCGTTGAAATGCCTGCGGTAAAGTGCGCCGGTGCGCTCGGAAAGAGTTTTCCGATGTACGCGTCCGGCTGGTTGCCCAAAATGGACGCGCTTTCGTGGGCGACTTCGCCTGTCAGCGCCATTCCGCGCTCGAAAGCGGCATTTAACTGCTCTTTGCGCTCCTCTTGAGGCGTTGCAGCAGCATTGACGCTTACCAGCAGTGCAGCAAGTACGGAAATAAAAATTCTTTTCTTCATAGCAATCTCCTTAAAAAGTCTTTTGTTTCATCAACCGTTCACAAGTTGACTGCGCCGAATGCTCGGGCGCACAGTTTTCTTCTATAAATAACTGACCTGTTCTGAACAGGTTTGACAGGTACATACTAGCGGAGAAAAAGCGGAAAGACAATCGACCGCTATTCCGTTAAGTCCTTGGGAATTGCTCCTGTCATCTTTTACAAATCAATAAAGCATTTAACTTTGTGCCCGCTTTCTACCTCCCGAAACTCTGGCATCTCTTGCAGACAGCGCTTTGTTGCCGCAGGGCACCGGCAGGCAAAGGGACAGGCGGTTGCTTTTTCCTCTGCGGATTGAACTTCGACGGAAGTAAGTCTTTCTGCCCGCTTGGAGGCGCCTTCAAAAAGGAGTTTTGTGTACGGGTGCGCCGGATTTTTGTAAAGCGTTGTTGCGGGAGCCTCTTCAATAAGAACGCCGCGGAACATAACGCCGATTGTATCGCAAAAATAAGAGGCGACTTTCAAATCGTGTGTGATAAACAAAAAACTCAAACTGCGCGCCGCTTTAATCGACAACAACAGGTCGAGAATCTGCGCTTGAATGGAAACGTCGAGTGCGGAAACCACTTCGTCGCAGATAAGCACGTCGGGATTCATAATGAGCCCGCGCGCAATCGAAATGCGCTGCCGCTGTCCTCCGGAAAATTCTGCAGGACGGCGGAAGAGCGCGTCCGGCTCAAAGCCGACTTCTTGTATAATTTTTTCCGCCGCCGCGTACATTTCCTTTTTCGATTGCCGGTGCGAAGAATAACGGAGAGACGCCGTCAATATATCAAATACGCTCATACGCGGATTGAGCGAACGCGCGGGGTCTTGGAAAATATATTTTACTTTTTCGCGGTATGCGCGAAGAGCCTTTTTGCCAAGTGCGGAAACTTCCTGCGGAGTCCCGCCGGAAGAAGGCGCGTAAAAAATTTCTCCTGCGTCCTGCTCGTACATTTGAATCAAAAGCCGCGCCGTTGTCGTTTTGCCGCAGCCGGACTCGCCGACCAGTGCGTACGTAGAACCGCGTGCAATCGCAAAAGAAACGTCGTTTACGGCATAAACGTATCGCCCTTGCCGCGAAAAAAAGCCTGAGTTCGCATGAAAGCGCTTTGAAAGGCTGCGCGCTTCAAGCGAGGGAAATATATCCGCCATACCAACTCCCGATACTCACAAATAATGAAACCTGTCCGGCCGAAAAACTGCCGAACAGGTCTCCGATTAGCCGTGCCGCTGCTCAAATGCGCTAGGCGTTTTATTTACTGCCGTCAAATCCCGCCCATGAGTCGTTTTGAATAAGAGACTTTTCCGCATCGTCGAGTTTAAACGGATAACTTTTAGAAAGACTGCCTGCAATCAATTTGACTTTTGCCGTCCCGTCGTCGTTGATGACGACCTTGCACTCGGTGTCCTTGTCGGCAAAGGTGCGGAACATATCGTCAAGCGATTTTCTATCGACTTCTAACGCCATCGTGCCGCACGTAAACATATTTTGGCGGAACGCGCGCGAAAAATTCTGCGAAACGACTGTGTGAATGGAGTTTGCTTCAAGAGCAATGGGCGCGTGTTCCCGCACTGCTCCGCAGCCAAAGTTCTCCCGCGTGATAATGACCCGCTTTCCCGCAACGTCGGTTTTGGAATTAAAGCCGTCAAGTTTTAAGTCCTCAAAAAGATAAGGTTTGAGCGCCTGTTTTGAATTGTCCGTCAAATATTTCACGGGAATAATTTCGTCCGTATTGATGTCGGAACGATCCAAAAAAAGTACGCTGCCGCCGAATTGCTTCATAATTTCCTCCGTGTATTTTGATTGTATATGCTGAATTCATATTTTTGTCCGAGCAGAACAGAACCCCGAATAAACTGCCTTTTCCGTTTCCGGTTGACTGCACACACGACGTTAAAAAGATTAAGAATGCGAAAAGGATTGGAACCGTTTTGTTTGATTGGAAATGCCGCGTTTAAAACCGCCTGAACACAGCGCCGCCCTGGGGATACTGCCGATTTTTGCCGCCTGCCGCACACGTCAAGTTTTCCGGAGCCTGATAAAAACATATTAGTTTAAAACTTCAACGCCCGCGGATACAATTGCAGCGGTCAGCGCGTCTTCGATGCCGGAAACATTTTCGTCGTAATCGACAAGAACCTGCGATTTTTCAGGATTTGCGTCAGCATTTGCAATGCCGTTTACGCTTTTTACCGCAGCAGTTACTTTTTCTGCCGTCCCGTCATCGAACATTCCCGATACATAAATTTTCTTTTGCATAAAAACTCCACCATTTTAACTTATGATTTTAGTATAAGTGATAAAAGTGCGATTTACAAGCGTAAGCCGCCTTTTGCAGTCGTTCGTCCGAGTTGTCCGCATGCGCCGCCGATTTTCCGTCCTCGTCTGGTGCGAAGCGTTACGTTCAGTCCCGCAGTTTTAAGCATTTTGACAAAATCCGCCGCTTCTTTTGCCGTCGGCTCTTTAAACGGCAGGCCTGCCACTGGATTCCACGGAATAAGATTGATATTGACGTCGAGCCCGCGCGCAAAGTCAATCATTTGTTCAGCGCTTTCTTTTCCCGTGTTGACTCCCGAAAGCAACGCCGCTTCAAGCGTTACCCGCTTGCCGGTTTTTGCAGAATAATAGGCGACCGCTTTTTTGAGTTCGGGGAGCGGATATGTCTTGTTGACAGGCATAAGCGAGGTTCGTAAATCGTTGTCCGCTGTCGTCAGCGAGAGCGCAAGCCGCACCGACGGAAGCATGTCCGCTAACTGATAAATGCCGGTTGCAATTCCCGAGGTTGAAAGCGTTATACGTCTGCCGGAAAGGTTTCTGCCGTCCTTATGCGTTAAGATTGCTATAGATTTTTGAATTGCCGGAACGTTTAAAAGCGGCTCGCCCATACCCATAAAAACAATGTTATCCAATTTGCCGGCAGCTTTTTCAAGAAAAAGGAATTCTTCAACGATTTCCGCCGCGCTCAAGTTCCGCGCAAGTCCGAGTTGTCCCGTCCGGCAAAACGTGCAACCGATTGGACAGCCTGCCTGACACGAAACACATGCAGTTTTCCGACCTTCTTTATCCGTTAAAAGCACCGTTTCAATGGCAAGATTGTCAGAGAGCGCAATTTGCAGTTTTATCGTTCCATCGGGATCGGAAAGTGTTTTTGCAACGCGGGACGTGCGGAGCGTAAAACCGTCTTTAAGCACGTTTTGTATTTTTTTTCCGATATTCGTCATGCTGTCGAAATCTTCAACGCCGCTTCCTATCCACTTAAATATCTGTTTTCCGCGGAACTTTTCCGGCAGAGCGAGTGCTTCCGTTATTTCTTCAGGAAGCAGCCCTGTTAAAACGATTTTATCCATGAAAACGCTAAAACAGCGGGCGGTTGGTTTTCAGTTTGTCCAAAAGGTCGTTTACGGCGGGACTGCGTAAACCCTGCCGCTGGAACGATTCAAGACATTCCGCCGCCTTTTGTTTTTGCCCAAGTTTTATATAACAGTCGGCAAGGTCGATATACAGTCTAAAATTCTTGGGATCGTTTTTTATAAGACTTTTTAGCCGTTCAACCGCTTCTTCGTAATTGCCTTCACCCTTGCAGATTAAAGCAAGTCCCAGCGCCGCGTAAATGTCGAAATCAATGTCGAGCGCTCGATTGTAGTAACTTGAAGCGGTGCGGTAGTCGCCCGTATTACGGAATGCGTCTCCAATGCGCGTAAGAATGACTTTATTTCTGGGATCCATTTCGAGGATGCGGTTCCAGTATTCGATTGAACGATATTGCTGCGACATTCCGCGGTAACAGTCGGCAAGTCCAAAGAGCGCGTAAAAGTTTTTTCCGTCCATTTCAAGCGCTTTTTCAAAATATTGAACGCCGCTGTCAAAGGTTTTAAGCTTTCGATGGCAGTTTCCGATGGAAGTTAATATGCGGATATCAACGTTTTCGCGGTTGATTTCGTACATTTTCGTCCAATAAAAAAGCGCGTCTTTAAATTCCTTAAAATCGTAATGCAGATGTCCCAGCCCGATGAGCGCATAAGCATTGTCATTTTCCATTTCAAGGACTTTAAGATACAGCGCTTTCGACCGCCTGAAATCGCGGATTTTCCGGTATGCGTCGGCAATCCGCGTTAAAACGGTAATATTCCGGTCGTCCTGCACAAGGTACTGTTCCCAAATATCAATAGCTTTGTGATATTGGTTCATCGCCTTGTAGCAGTCGGCAAGCCCGAACAGCGCATAATTGTTTCCGGGGTGGTGCGTCAGGCATTCGTTATAGTAGTGTATCGCATCTTTAAAACGATTTTGTTTGCGCTCGGAGTCTCCAAGTCCTACGAGCGCGTAATTATTATTTTCTTCAAGTTCAAGTATTGTTGAAAACGCCTCTTGCGCGCCTTGAATATCATTTTCTTTTAACAGTTGATAGCCCCGTTTGGAAAGGTCTGCAATTTTTGTGCTGAGGTTATCTTGCTCCGTATTTTTTTCGGCAGCCGATTCTTCGGTATCAATGACCAGCCGGAAATCCTGTCCCGGAAGTTCAACTTCGTCTTTCATAGTGTCGCGTCTCCTTGTGTTTTAATGCAAAGTTGTAATTACAGATTCGAGGTTTTAAGCATGGAAGACACGGCTTGCGCCATATTTTCATAGATATTTTCCGCTTTGTTTTTATTCTTGGCAAGAAGATACTGCTTTAAAGCCTTTAAACTTTCTTGTTGTTTCATATAAACATCTCCTACTCTCGTCAATCCGTCTGAATATCCCGTTGCACTAAATATTCGGCGGGCTTGCTCAATATCTCCATTATTGAATAACACATTTCCTTTTCTATTTAGTACAACTTTCTGCTGGGAAGATAAAGTTTGTACCGGTCCGTCCGTTACCTTAATAAAGCCTTGAGAACCTTGTTTTGCATCTATTTGTTCTTTTACTGTCATTGAGGCGGAGGCATCCTTTTCATTTGTTTAATTTCATGCTAGACCTGTTTTATAATTTTAAAATAGGCTCACGAGTTTTAAGTCGTTGAAATAGCATGACTTAAAACATCGTATTTCACAGGAACCTGAATTTTCAAAACAAGTTTACTACGGAGCCAATAATAGCACAATAAACACAAAAGTCAACCGTGTGCGTTCTCAAGAAGAGATTTGCGGCTCCGGAAGCAAGGAGAAAGGCTGTGGGAAATGTTTAAAGCAGATTGAGAAAATCGCCGTCTAAAATCTGCCGCTTTTTTATAACGATACAGACGTGTACTTTTGGTATGAAAATCGAATGAATACGCTGCCGTATGTTTTTGCAAACCCGCTCATTAAACGGAGGCGCGGGCGCGCACCGATAAAAACTCTTTTGAAAATTGAAATTGCAAAAAGTCTTTATGTAAGGAAAGAATGCAAAAGTTCCGTTACCTTCGCCGGTTACGAGGTTTATTTTGACAGGGAGGAATATCCGGTGAAGAAAATAAAAATAGGAGCGGCGGCTGTGCTTTTGGCGCTTGCGGCAGCGTCATGCAGTAAAAAGGCGGTTTACCAGTCGGCAATCGCAGAAGGGACAGAGGACAGCCGTGTGATGATGTCCGACGTAAAAAAACTTGCGGCAACGGAGTTTACCGCATCCGGCGCCGAGCGCAGTTACGGTACAAAAGAATCGGCTGAACAGCCGGCTTTAGAAATCGATTCTGCAAGTTTTGAGCGGAAACTCATTCAAAGCGGCGCACTCAATATTGAAGTCAATTCAATTCAAGATACGGCTCAGGTTGTTGAAAAATGGTGCGCGCAGTTCGGCGGCTATATCGAGTCATCTTATGCCGGAGAGACGAACGGCAACGCTTTTGTGCGTATTCCGAGCGCTCGTTTTGCAGATGCAATGAACGCGGCAGGCGGTATGGGGCGGCTTTTGTCCAAAAGCGTTTCAACAGAAGACGTATCAGAGCGTTTTTACGATTTACGCTCGCGCCTTGAGACCAGAAAAATCATGCGGACGCGGCTGCAAGGCTATCTGTCGCAGGCAAAAGACACCAAAGATATGCTGCAAATCGAAAGCGAACTCAACCGCGTCATGTCCGATATCGAGTCGATGGAAGGCAGCATGAAACGTCTGACAGGGCAAATCGATTATTCGTCAATCAGCGTTGACTACCGGCTGCCCTACCGTGCTGACGGCACCGGCGGTTTTGACTGGCCGGACTTCGGAGACGGTTTTAGGCGGTTTGTTTTTAATATTGCGGACTTTTTTGCAGGCTTTTTTAAAGTCGTGCTCTATGCCGTTATCGGCGGCGTCCCGATTTTAGCAGTCATCGCGTTTTTATACTGGCTCCTGCTCGGAAAGATTGGACTATTAAAGAAGATTTTTCTTAAACTCAGCGGCAAAGAAAAAGAAAAGTAGAATTTTACTCATCTCTCCGCCGCAAAATATTTACAGCGAGAATATTCACAGCCCCTGCACGGTTGTGGATATTCTTGCAACAGCGGGAACTCCGTTTTATTGCTCCCAAAGCAGCTTCCGTCTGTCAAACGCTGCCTCTGCCGCCCGAATTCTTTTCTGTTGTTTAAACTCTGTTTGCCGTCCCAAAATTCTGTCAGGTCGTCTAAGTGATGTTTTTCGTCCCGAACTCCGTTGCGTCATTCAAACTCTATCTTCTGCCCCGTAAAAGTGCCGATAGAAAATACGCCTTCCCAACGCAGTAATTCCCAATTACCAATTAACTTCCCCTGTCCGCATATTCAGTCATCGTTCCCTCATAACCCCCTTTTTCTTCAAGTTCGCGTTCTTGCAAACGTGCAGCGGACGGCAAACCTGTTAAATCTTTCGAGTTCCATTTTTCCGTCCGCGATTTGACCAAAGCGTTGATACCCGTATAATTGTCTTATGTCCGAAGAAAAAGTTATTGCGCTTACTGGAGCAACCGGAGCGATGGGCGGCGAAGTGCTGGCGCATCTTTTGGAATCCGAAAATACATATCAATTTAAGATTTTGATACATAATGCGCGCCATATCCGCCGATTTTTCAAAAGTCTCGTAAAAAAAGGACGCGGACGGATTCAAATCGTGCATGGAAGTCTAACCAACTATGCAACCGTCGCTCAGCTTGTTTCCGGAGCTGATTACGTCATTCACTGCGGAGCAGTTATTCCACCGCGTGCCGATCACAATCCCGACAATGCCTTTGCAGTTAACTACGGCGGGACAAAAAATATTGTTGACGCAATCAAAGCCTCCGGTCGTGCGGACAGGATAAAACTCGTGCATATTTCGACGGTCGCAGTCTACGGCAGCCGCAATCACCGGCATCCGTGGGCGCGGATGGGAGACCCTGTTATATCAAGCGCCTATGATTACTATTCTGCGGCAAAAATAAAAGCGGAGCGGTACGTCCTTGAAAGCGGACTTCCGCATTGGGTTGTGCTCAGACAGACTGCCGTCTACCACAAATATTTTCTATCGAACAACATGAACGATGGTCTGATGTTTCACACGTGCTGGAATGCTCCATTTGAATGGGTAACGGACAGCGATAGCGGGCGGCTGATAAAAAATCTCGTTGACCGCGACACAGCCGGTACGCTCAACGGTTTTTGGCGTAATGCGTATAATATCGGCGGGGGAAAGACCTGCCGTGAAACAGGATATGAAACGTTCAATCATGGATTTGCTCTTATGGGCGCAGGCGCAGAAGCGTTTTTTGAGCCGCACTGGAATATTCCGCGGAACTTTCACGGCGTGTGGTTTTCAGATTCTTATATATTGGAAGACTTTTTCAACTTCCGCCGCGAATCAATAGAAGACTTTTGGCTTCGCATGGCGCAGTCCCTCTGGTATTACAAACTTGGACGCATTGTTCCTTCTTCTCTTATTAAAAAACTGGTAATCGAACGACTTTTGACGAACAGCAACGCGCCGATGAATTGGATTCGCTTAAAAAAACAAGGTCGGATAGACGCATTTTGGGGCAGTCTTGAGGAATTCAATAAAATTCCGCGCGACTGGAAAAACGTTCCGCTGCTTGCTAAAAACCGATCGCCGGACGGCGCTATCGATTACGAAGACTTAAAAGACGAATCGAAAGCAGCGCGTTTTGCTCTTGACCACGGCTACGATGAGTCAAAACCTGATTCCGAACTTGATATAGAAGATATGAAAAACGCTGCCGTATTCCGCGGAGGCTCCGTCGAGTCAAGGAGCATGACAAAAGGCGCACTCTTTGAAAAACTCGACTGGAAATGCCGGAACGGGCATACTTTTTCTGCAAATCCGTTTACGATTCTCAAAGCGGGCTTTTGGTGTCCGGTTTGCTGCGAGGCGCTTCCGTGGGCGTTTGATAAAGAGGCAGCGCACGTTCCCTTTTACGCGCAGGTTTGGTATGACACGCATTCAAAAACGGAAAGCGAGCGCACGTATCCGTATGCCGACGATAAAGACGGAGATTTATTGACGAAGCAAAACTGAAAACTGAGAATTTAACGGCGGGGGAAAATATGCGGAGGAGCAGAAGTTTTGAACGCGATGCTCCTTTTTAGGTTTTACAGGCGCGGCGGCAGTCAACTTTTTTTAGCGCAGAAATACAGTTCGCAAAAGGGGCAGGAAATGAGAGCGGTTTTATATGTGTTTTCAGGGACGGGCAATACGCATCTGGTTGCGGAATTGTATAAAAAATATTTAACGGACTATGAAACCGTCATTTATGACATTCGACGGAAAGATGGTGTCTTTGAGGCGGTGCCGGATGTGCGGGATTTTGACCTTGCAGGCTTCGGCTATCCCATTCACGGGTTTAATGCGCCGGAAATCATGGTCGATTTTTGCAAGTCCCTGCCTGATGTGAACGGCAATGCGCAGGTCGGACTGCATAAAAAAGGACGGAAAAAGGCGTTTTTATTCAAGTCGAGCGGCGAAGGCCATTTTTTGAACAATTATTCAAGCGGCTTGATGATAAAGATTCTTGAAAAAAAAGGTTTTGACCTTTTGAGCGAGCGCCATTACGTCATGCCGTACAATATGATTTTCAGACATTCACCGGAGATGGTCAAAAGCGAATTTGTTTACGCGGACGCTCTCGTGCGTTTGAGCGTGCGCGGACTGCAAAACGGACGACGGGAGAATGTGCATTTTAATCCGTTAAAAGCATGGTTTGTTCCGATTATCCGCATCGAGTGGATTTACGCACGACTGCAAGGGCCGTTTATGAAAGTCGATATGAAAAAGTGCATTCGGTGTATGAAATGCGTCAACAACTGCCCGCTGGGAAATATTAACTTTGACGGAACGCATTTTACGTTCGGGACGGAATGCGCGCTGTGCGTACGCTGTTCGTTTCATTGTCCGGCGTGTGCGATAAGTATCGGACTTTTGAACGGCTGGCGCGTCAACGGAAGTTACCGCATACAAAAAACTGCTGCCGACCCGTCCATCCGCTTTCCGTATTTTGGCGAAGACCTCAAGGGACTGCACCGGCTGTTGTACTACAACTACTACCGCCGCGCCGACAAAGAACTTGCCGCAGCGGGGCGGACGGTGGAGAGCGAAGTTTGAGGCGGCGGGCTGCGTTCAAGCGACGGAACGAAGTTTGGGTACGGAAAGCGGTGTTCAATCGACGCAACGGAGTTCGAAAATAGCAAGCAGAGTTTAGGCACGGAACTCTGTGTAAGGTCGGCAGATGATTTTGGGGTACCGGATGGAGGTTGAAGACGGCAGACAGTGTTTGAATGACACAGCTGACTTTCCGCCCGCGCAATGTTATTCACTCGCTGCATGCCTATGAAGATTCTCGTAAAGCAACAGACTTCGAAAGCTGGCAGCAAAACTTTTGCGCCTCAAAAAAGCGCCGCTCGGACACGTTTGGTGTAAAAACAACGTTTTCCGGCAGCGGTATTTTACGCGGGCAGACGTGGTAATGTTTTGCAATCGGAGTAATATTCCTGCCTCATTAGTCCCTCGCACGCCATTTCCCCTCAGAATGTAAAGAAATCTTTGTCATTTTTGCCTTGAAGCAAAAATTGAGCGAGCGGAACACTGTTGAAGCAGTCATACAAAGCAGCAATCGTCCAACGCACACCAGCGACTGGCGGCAACAGCGCTCAATCTTTCATACTTTTTTCGCCGCCTCTAACTCCATTACATTGTTCATGCTCATTTTTACTATTGGCAATTTCGTTAAGTCTGTCAAACGCTTTTACTTTCCCCAACACCATTCTCCCGTAAGTTTGCCTCTCATAAACTTGCAGAGAACGTCAACTCTGCTAAATCCTTTCAGTTATGTTCTTTGCAGTCTGCCCCTCTCTCCGGCCGCGACGGAATTTGCTACAGTTAGGCAGGAAGCGGGCAGATATTTATTATATGGAAACGATAAAACGGTTTTTTTTAATGACGGCGTGCGCACTTATTTTAGGGAGCGCATTTGTCTATTCGGAAGAGGAAAGCGAGAATGAAGGCGGAGACGGAACGTTTACGCCGTGGGAGGTTTCAATTCCTGCGGCAAAGCGTCCGCGTGCTCCCGACAGCGAAAAGGCAGAAGAAGCGCGGCGGCGCGACGAAGATGAAGATACGTTTGAGAAAAACGTCAACACGCTGAATTTCGGGACTCCTACGGAAATCGGCAAACTCATTGACGACATCGGCGAAGACGAAGACCCGCGCTACGACGACGCGCTTTACGATTTATTCCAAGCGACGGCGAACGGCAGTATAAAGGAAAAAATTATTGCGTATTTTACCAAGCGCAAAGACCCCTGTCTTGAAGATTACGCCGTAACCATTCTTGACGATCCGTATGACAGTCCCAACGCGCTTGCGGAAAAACTTTTGAATTACGTGAGTGCCGTTGAATGCAAAGAAGCGGCTCCCGCGCTCGTCAATTTGCTTGAAAACGGCGAAGAGCGGTATTTTAACGGCGCGCTTGCCGCACTCGGAAAAACGGGCGGCTCAAAAGAGGCGGAATACCTTGCCGCCTATCTTGAGCGCGACGATTTGACTGTCCCTCAGCGGCAGGCGTTAATGCGAACGCTCGGCGAGATGGCGGCTGTAGAGACCTTTGATGCAGTGCTCGAAATTGCGCGCGACGAGGATGAAAATTCTTTTGTGCGTATGTACGCTGCCGAAGCAGTCGGCAAAATGAAAAAGGATGAAGCCGTTCCCGTCCTCTTGGACTTGCTTGAAAATGGGGACGCCAATATGCGTCAGTATTGCGTAAAGGGTCTTTCTTACTTCCAGGGCAATGCCGATGCGCAGGCGGCGATTGTACAAGCGATTCGCGACGACCATTACAAAGTCCGCCTTGAGGCGATGGACGCGGCGGAAAAAATGAATCTAACAGAGGCTGTCAGCTTTATCGTGTACCGCGCCCGCCACGATGCCGAAAAGCCTGTCAAAAACGCTGCCTATGCGATTTTAGCCCGCATGAACACCGGAGAGGCTGCGGCATTTTTGACCGAGCGGCTGACGGACAAAAAGACCGGCGACGGGACAAAAGCGGAAATTGCGAAAAATCTTATGAAAGAAGGCTCTGTCGGCGAGAGCGAAATTATTGCGCTTGCAAAAGAGGCGCTCACGGAAGCTAAACACAAACAACTTAAAAACGAACTCGGTAAACTCTTTATCAAATATCCGCGCCCGTCTTACGGCGAAATCTGCTCGCTGTATTTGACGGCAAAAGATTCCGACACCGTCTCTTTGGGACTGGAGATGTTTAAAACCGGCAAGTATGAAGACGCACGTTCCTTTGTCGTTGATATTGCGCATGATAAAAAAGCGAAAGACTCCAACCGAAAGCGCGCCGCAAAACTTGCGGGATTGGAAGAGGAGTAGGGACTGGCGGTTGTTACAAGGGTTTAGATGTAATTGGGCGCCGCCTGCCTACGATTTAGTCTAAGGCAAAATCGTGAGGGAAAATAGTTTCGTTGTGGGGCGGGTATAGATAAAGTTTCATCTCGCTTACGCAAGGCTTTCCCGTCAGCGCAATCGAGAGGAATACGCTGGTATGTATGGAGCGGCACGGCAATCTCGGAGAAAATGCTGTTTGCCGACGGCGTTCGGAAGACCTGCACAGGTGCGGACATTCTGTTGCCGGCAAGAGAGGCGGTTTTTAATCGCTCCTTCCTTTCTTACAGTCGGCATTCCGCCTTGTCGTTCTGCTGTTCATTTGCGGATAAAAAATATATAGTCCCTTGCATTGAGGTGCGTATGAATAAAAACAACATAGTAATCGGCAGTATTCTTGCCGTTGCCGGGCTTTTGATGGTGATAATTCCCCATCAATGCGTCAAAGCGGTTGTCATTATGCTCGGTTTCGGCTCGACGGCGAACGGCGTTTATACGCTGGTGTACACGCGGAAACTCGTTCCTGACATTTCTTTTCAATATGTAATAATAAGCCGCGCGATGATGAGTATTGTCGTGGGGCTTTTGGCGTTTTTGCTCCCCTTGACTGTTGCTAAAGCGATGTGGACGGCGATGATTTACGTTCTTGCCGTCTACCTGCTCGTATATGCGGGAATGGTGCTGTATGCAGTCGGACTTTTAAAAAACGCGCATATCGAACGGCGGCAGTTTGTGCTTGACGCGCTTATCGCATTTGCTGCAGCCATCGCGATGTTCATCATTCCGGCGAAAATCGGCATTGCGTTCGTGCGGCTCTCAGGAGCCGCGCTCATCTTGGCAGGGGCGGCGTATATTTTGTACGCGTGGCGAAATCGTCCGGCAGAGCAGGTTGAAGCGGAAGTCATCGACGATATTTGATATTTAATGTATTGACTGGACAAGCAGACCTGAAAAGTCGTTTGTACTAGTCATTTTGACTTGAAAAAAAATAGACGGAAAGACAGATGATTGTAATTGAAAAAACAGAAATTTTTGGCTGGGAAGCGGCTATTCGCGGAATGCGCAATTCGTACAACAGTTGGGATAAATCAGACAGTGCCTTTAACCGCGAGACGGGCGTGTACAAGGTTGGGGATGCTGACCTCGACTTGATGGCAAGGCTTTCGAAAAGCGGTCCCTCCCACGCAAAATTTTTGCGCTATATAAACGTAACGCTTGATGTTACCGCGCCGCGCTATTGGTGGGCGGAGATGGACACGTATAAAGTCGGGACTGTGCGGAACAGTTGTTCGACCATGCACAAAGTTGCTGCAAAAGAGTTTGTGCGCGAGGATTTCAGTGCCGAGCATTTAGACGACGCTTCTCTTGCCGCGCTGGATACGCTTATCGCGGCGCTCAATGCAGCGAGGAATCGCTATCTTACTTCCAAAAGTAAGAATGACTGGTGGCAGATGATTCAGTTGCTTCCGGCAAGTTTGAATCAAAAAGCGACGCTCCAGATGAATTATCAAGTCCTGCAGGGGATTTATGCGACGCGCAAAGACCATCGGCTTGACGAATGGCATACGTTTTGCGGCTGGATTGAAAAACTGCCGCATTCGTTTTTGATAACCGGTACGCGCACGGAATAAAATGCAAGGCGGAACGGACAAACGTTTTTTTCGGCTCTGCATTCGTTGACTGGAAAGAGCGCGTTTGTACGGCGACTCTGTCGTTGCGTCCCCTGTTTCTGCATTCATCACGAACGAAAAAATGGAATATGTGCTGATGGGCGCTGCTGTTATCGTCATTATTGCGGCGCTTTCGTATTTTAGAAACTTTTTTTTTCGCAAAACGCAGCCGCAGAAACATAATGCTGTTTCAGGCTTTGTATCCTGTCCCGTCTGCGGAATGCCGCTTGTCCGCGGAGATACGCTGCGCTCAAAAGTATTCCGCCCGATGGACGTCGGCGACCAATTATGCGTCATCTACGGCTGCCCGCATTGCTATCCTGCCGCGTCTCCGGGCGTTAATCGAACGTGCCCCGTCTGCCGAAAACCGCTGTCCTCCGACGATTATTTGATTGCGCGCCTCTTTAATAAAACAAAAACCGGAAAAAAGCACGTCATCATCAACGGATGCGTAAACTGCAGCCGCACGAGGATTTAAAGGGGAGGCTTGCGGAGTGCAGGGAGAAAACTCGCGGAAAGTGGTGTCTTGCTGGGCGGGGCTTCTATGTAAAAACGTGTTTGCACAATGACGGAGACGTCCAGATCTTTGCCCCCGCGCGAAAACATAGTTTCACGGCGGCAAACAGAACTCCGCATTACGAATTCCTAATTTCCCATTTAAACGATAGAATGGAGGCGCCGCCCGCTCGAAATTATCCATAAATCATACGACTGCGGATAATTTCGCAGAGAAATGGAGCTTTAGGGGTGCCGCTGCCGGGGAAGACTTATATTTTCCAGCAGCGTTTTTACAGGGCGGAGGGAGACGTTGTATTTTGCAATGGCAGATTGTTTAATACGTGGTATTCAGTGAAGACGCACAAACAATCTCCGCAACAAGTTTGCACAATGCAGGGAGACGCAACATTCTCCAAAACTGTTTCTGGCACTCTCCTCGCATAGAACTGTTCGTCTTCTCTATATTCAGAGTTGTTCCTAAAACTCCATTTTCCTCCAGTTTGCAGGAGTCGCAAATTGGAGAGGGCTGCGCTTCATCCGTTCCTTCGATTTTGGAAGTTCGGCAGGCAGCATTACAATACATTCCAGCGCGGCGGGAATTGTAACTCCGCTTTCCAAACGCTCCCACTTTCTTTTCGCAGACGGGATTGCGGAGAGCGGATGGACTGGAAAGGCGCGCGTATCGGAGACAGCTGTTACGTCTGCAAGCAGTTCTCCGAAAGTCTCATTAGAATTTATTCATTGACTGAAGCAATAATATTTTCTAAGAGCGTCTGCATTTTGGGCAGAATTGCCGATTCTTTGATTCCGTACTTTTGGGCAAGTGAATCTGTGTTTGTAAAAATCAGAAAAACGGTTTTGTCCTTATTTTCCACGACCGCTATCTTGAGGGGCAAGTCGAGCGCGATAAGCGGATCTTCCAACATGAGCTGCGTCCCCACTTTGGGATTTCCAAAAACGATGACCGTAGCCGGCGGCATAACAAGTCCGACTTCTTTGGCATTTTTCCGATGGTCGAACTCCGCGAAAATCGGCACGTCTTTTGCCTTGAGCGCCCCTTTGAGCTTTTTAACGGTCATATCAAAGCCGTATTTGCTTTGCGTTACAGAAACAACATCACCGTTTATCGCTTCTTGAGAAAAACCTGCCGCCGATAAAAGCGCAGCGGCAACAATTGCACATAATTTTTTCATACGAATATACCTCCAATAAACCATAGTTATTAACTGACTTAGCAAACATTCGGCAGAGAGAACGGTAACAAAAAAGACGCTCCATTGAAGCGTCTTTTTAATGAATATTATTTTAGTTTAGGGATGCTTTGCAAACCAATTTTGCCATTGCTTTTCGCCTTTATCGAGTGTGGTGATTCTATCTATCCATTTATCTATGTTGATAGCAGATTTCTTTACCGCATAGTTTATAAGATACGGATAATTAGTATCTTCGCCACCTTCATAAATGTTTTGGTTATAACGAATTCCATAAGTAATCATTTCATTGTTAGGGTTGTTGTTATCTACAATATAAATTGCAATGATGTTTCCATCCCCATCAAATGCAGCACCCCATAATGTTATAGCGTGCAAGTTCCCCTTTCTGTCATGCGTATCAAGTCCTATCGCTTTTTTAGAATCGAATGCTTTTTTAAGAACATCTTCAAACGCTTTCTTTGAATGGGGCGTTGCTACATTCACGATCTTATCTGTTTTGCTAAAAACTTTATCAAAATACTTGGGACTTGCGATTCCTTTAAATGGGCTGTTATCAGACGAAAATAAAAAACCTTCAAGACCGTTTCTGATTTCGTTTCCTTTATTTATACAATTATATCTAAATACAGAGGCTATTTTGCTTTTCTTATATTCTTCGTTATCTTCCAAGCCTTTTGTATACGAGAAGTCATAGACAGGGTTGTACTTGTGTACTAAATCCTTATTTTGTTCAACCCACCAATGCAACATATTGCTAGCCGTCATTGCCCAACACATGTTGGAATCAGAACCTTCATAACAATAGGTGGTCATAGTAGCAGGCATTACAAATTTCAGTTTTCGCACATTGAAGAACTTTGTATCTGAAGTTTCTTTCCACACAAAGACATAGTCCTGATTGTAATAGACCGGTTGTCCACCGTCTTGTAATTGAACCCCGTCTTCACCAAGTACAGGGACTTTTTTCCCATTATTCGGCTTTGTAACCCCGTGAACCCATTTTGTTGTTACAGTAGGATTTTCATTTGCTTTTTGTTCAATCTTCACCGCTAAATCTTTTTTATCGTCGCCCTTGACGTATTGATTTGTGCTTTTGTCTATAAACTTTATGTATGCAGTTCTTGCCCAGACAGTTTTGTTTTGGGTAACGTTTAGTTTTACCGTGTCTTCAGTTTGAACCGAAGTGTCTTTACTAACAGAACTTATCCACTTTGAACCGCCGCCAACAACATCAAGCTTATAGTTCAATTTGCCGTTGAGCGTTTCTAGTTTAAACGTAACTTCCCCACCGTTGCTTTCGCACAAAGCAGGAGTCGTTTTTATTTTTATCGAAGGTTTTTGTGTTATCTTAAATTTTATAACTTTTTTGATTTCAGGGTTCGACACAGATTCAACAGTTACTTCTGCATCGCCTTCTTTTGTGCCTTCCACTGTTTCACCGCTTACAGCAATGTAGTCGGGGCTATTGTTGGTAATTCGGACGGATTTGTTTGTAGCGTTGTCAGGTTTTGCTTTCGCATTGATTTTGTATTCTTGACCAATGCTCAACTCAATCGGCTGCGTAGGAAGCGCAGGGTCAAATTCAATGTCCGTAACGGCAACTTCGGAATCTGTTACTGTTACGTTTATAGTTTTAGAAACGCCGTCTGCTGCTTTAATAGTCAGCGTCGTATTGCTGGCATTTTTTGCAGTAATCAAACCGTTTGCGTCTACTGATGCAGTATTCGCATCGCTTGAAAAATAGGTCAAAGTCTTATCGGTTGCGTTATCAGGTTTAACTGCTGCGCTTAACTGATGGGTTCTACCTTTTACGATAGAAATGTTTTCGTCAGCGGAAGAAACAGAAACCGCTGTTACATTTATACGCACCGCAGTAACTGTTACGGTTATTGTCTTTGATACGTTTGCAGCTTTAAGTGTGATAGTTGCAGTTCCGACAGCGTTTGCAGTGATTAAACCCTTTGCGTCTACGTCAGCAATAGTCGGCGTATTTGAAGAATACGATATTTTTTTATCGCTTGCATTTTCCGGTAACACGGCCGCTTTGATTTGATAGGTAGTTCCTTTTACCAAAGAAAACGGGTTTGCTGGATTGGTTATAGAAATATCTGTAACCGGAACGCGTGGATTTTCCGGTTCTGCAAGGTCCTTACAAGAGGCAAGCAAGAGGGCGGCAAATGCCGCGAAAATAAACAGTTTGGTTTTCATAGATTATCCTCCGTAGTTGATATAACTATCTGTTATTTTTTGCATTTAGTCAATATTATGAAAGATATACGATAATTATACGAAGGATTTATGCAAATGACTGCTGATATAACGCTCTTGTGCAAGGTCGTTGACAACTTTGGGGACATCGGCACGGCGTACCGCTTGGCGCGTGCACTGACTGAAGTCTGCGGCGATAAACAAAACGCTTTTCCGCCGATAAAACTCCGCATTGTTACGGACAATTTGACTGCATTCGCCGCGCTTTTTCCGTTGGTGGACGCAAAAAAGCCGTTTCAAACCGTCAACGACTGGGACATATACGACTGGAATGCCGCTTCTCTCTGCCTCGATTTGTTTCAAAAAAATCCGCCGCACATAATCATCGAAAGTTTCCAATGCGGCAGACCCGATTGGCTTGAGACGCTGCTGTTCGACATCAAAGTCCCCAATCCCGTTCACATCATCATGCTTGACTATCTGAGCGCGGAAGACTACGCGGAAACATTTCATCGGCTGGACTCTCTGACACGTTCGGCGCGCGTTACAAAAGTCAACTTTATGCCGGGCTTTACCAGCAAAACCGGCGGCTTGATTTTAGACAAAAACTTTTTGCGCGAACTTGAAAAAGTCGAACGGGAACGACGCGGCACAGTACCCGGAAAGGCAACGCATATAATAGAAGAAAATCGCACGTATGCTGACTGCACAAGCGCCCCGTCCCCGCAGCAACGGCAGGACAGCGCACAGACGGACTATTTTGACGCGCTCTTTTTTACTTACCCCGCCGACTGGAAGCCCGCTGTCAAAGCGCTTTCGCAGTTTCGTACTGGAAAACTCCGCGTTCTTGCGGCAAAGGGAGCGGGGTTTGCAAGTTTTATGAACGCGTATGCCGAATGCGGCTGTCCGTTTGCGCTCAAAACGCTTGCCTTTCTGCCGCAGACCGAATGGGACGCAGTTTTATGTCGGGCGCGCTTACTTTTCATCCGCGGAGAAGATTCGCTTTCGCGCGCGTGCCTTTCAGGCAGGCCGTTTGTGTGGCATGCCTATCCGCAGACGGAAGATTATCAACTCGTTAAAGTACGCGCTTTACTTGAGCGAATGCGCCCGTATTTCTGCGCGGAAGATTTTTGTGCAGTCGAACGCTGCTGGCTTTTTATAAACGGAGAGACGGGAGATATTGAAAACGCAGTCAAAGATTTCCTTTTAAAATATGATGACTTATGCGACGGTTTTTTTGCCTTTGCAGTCAACCTGAAAAAAAACGGGAACCTCGCATTCAATCTAATGACTTTTATTACAAAAAAATATATAGTCAACGAACCGTTTTAGAATCACTTTTTAGAGGTTATATATGTTAATGACATCACAGTTGAAAGTCGGAACGGCTTTCATGTACGAAGGAAATCCGCTTATCGTTCAAAAAATGCTCGGACAGCGCTCCGGACGCGCGGGAATGGTAACTAATCTCCGCGTAAAAAATCTGGTAACAAAATCAACGATGGATTTGGGAATTGACGCAGGCGAAAAGTTTGACGAAGTTGACCTTGAACCGCACGTAACAAAACTTTCTTACGTCGACGGAGATACTTTCGTTTTTATGGATCAGGAATCCTACGAGCAATTTGAATTGCCGAAAGACGATTTAGGCGACTACGCGGGCTACATCACGCCGGATGACGATTTGGAAGTCAAATTGACTTTTTACGAGGGCAAGCCTGTCGGAATCGATATGCCGATTAACGTTGTGCGCACCGTTACGTACTGCGAACCGGGCGTAAAAGGAGATACGAGCGGCAAGTCCTTAAAGCCTGCAAAACTTGACACCGGAATAGAAGTAAAAGTTCCGCTGTTTATCAATACGGAAGAAAAAATCGTAATTGATACGCGCGACGGCTCGTTCGTCGAACGCGCAAAGAGCTAAACGTTCGTTTCTTGCGAAAATGCGCATAAAATAAAAGCCGTTTGCAGGTGAGCAGACGGCTTTTATTATTTTAAAGAAAGTAAAAGGGGACTGGAAAAGCGCAGCCCCCCTTTTTTCGTTAAGTTTCGCCTTCTGTAAATCCCATTTCCGAAAGCGCGCGTTTCGCTTCGCTTATTTCGTCGTAAGGCA
>CAUTOZ010000014.1:0-28059 GCA_963539635.1 uncultured Treponema sp. | reverse complement strand
ACACACACTCTCTCTCTCTTCTAGATTATTACTTCTTGCGCACGTGCAATAATATTTTCCGAACCAGCCGTACAAACGCAAAACATCGTTTCCATAAGTTTGCAAATGCACACTTGTGCGGGCGTTCCCCCCCCTTTTTGTGTCCCGAACTTACGGTAATCATCACGACGCACCGGCATTACAATCGTCGCATTGCGCTGTCCTCCACGTATTTATCACCGTAAAATATTCAAATCAATGCGGTCATAGAGACGGCAGCGACCTACAGCATATCAAATTTTTTTAATAACTTTTCATGCAGCCAATCAAGCCCTTTATCTTCAAGCCCCAGATTTTTTGCGGAGACGACGTCGTTCATCGATTTTTCATATTCATGCAGCTCAAAAAGCGCAATCGCGCGACGATAATAGACGTGCGACTGGTACGTATTCAATTTGAGCGACAAATCAAAACAATGCACCGCCGATTCATAATTTTTTTGAATGGTATGCACAATTCCTTCGTAATATTTTGACTGAAAAGAATTCTCATCAAAAGCGAATGACTGCTGAAAATCAGCCAGCGCATGGTCATAGTCGTTTTTTATAAAATAAGCCATTCCGCGATGTTTCAAAATGACGGAAAGCACAACGTTGTTCGGCGCGGGTTTAGAGTCAATTATCTCAGTATAAATTGAAATTGCACGCTCAACTTCCCCCGCGTTGTGCGCCTGGATCGCCTGCAAAAGCAAATCATCAATCGTCCCGCGTACATAGGGATTAATCCGCTCAATAGAGCGCTCCCGCCCCTCGACTTGAACGCCAAGTTGAGCATTCGTAATCGTATCCGCAATTTCATAAAAGCGCACTTTACGCTCATTCATCTCATTTTGAAGTTTTTTTTGATAATCACGAATTTCTTGAAAAATAATGTCCGCAAGGTTCAGAGAGGCATTCATACTTGCGAGTTTCCGTCTAAGCGGCATATCAAACGGAGTAAATTCGCTCTTGTAAATCAGTTCATGTTCAACTTCCGCCCATGCATCCTGTAATATCGTCCGGATTTGAATTTCGCACACTAAATCATCAGGTAAAGGAAGATTTTGCGGCGGATTTTTTGGAAAACAATCATTTGGAATAGAAATAAGCACGTGGACGGACTCATACCCGAATTCTTTAAAATTTAATTCGGCGCCCTTGCGCTCGATTTCTCTAATTTCGAAGATTTCTCTCAACTGCTCAAGAATGACTGCAATATCCTCTAAAAACGTACAAATAATCCGAATACCTATCATGTCCGTCAAGCAGACTAAGCCGGAACAAGAAGCGGCTTCTGTCGATTTTACGCGCAGCAATTTTTTGTAGTAACTCGAAAATTTTTTTATCCGCGCTTTATACGTCGGCTGACTTGAAAGATGAATATTTTTCCGCAATTTTTTGTAAATATTTTCACGGATTTCAGCAAGCAGAGGATCATAATGCTCATATCTGTCTTTTAGTTTGGATTTAATCGGCACCGACGAATACAACTCTTTTGACATACCCAGCTCTCTTGTTTCTCCGAAATGACACGCAAAACGTGTTGCATAAATAAAAAAGCACCTTCCTGATTGGGAAGATGCTTTTATGTCGAAAGTATCAACAAATCATACGATTGTCGCCACAGACTTAGTTTGCTTCAGCACCAGTGGTCTGCGCATTGGAAGCAGAGCCTTCATTCAAGCTTGAAGTGAACATATCTTCTTTAGCCTGTTTTTCTCTTTCGAGATAGCGGTTGACTTGCTTGTTTCCGAATTTTTCCATTTCGGCAGCCTGATGAGCGGCTTCTTTCTTACCAATGATACCCCAGAGGTCTTCATCTGCAATATCGCGATCCGTTGTAAGAAGCGCTTTGTCATAGATGATTTTTACATCTTTGAAGTAACCGATATAATCGCCGCCGACGTGGTTCGCATCACGAGTAATCTGGAAGCCGGTGAATTTTACAAACGGCAATCCTCTCGGATAAATCGGATATATGCGGATTTCACGGTTACGGATTTCAGAAATGTACTGAGGGTTAGACCACGTAATTGTTTTCCAACCGTCGAAGTTAAGATAACCCATGAAATAGCGGCGCTCAACACCATCCGTGTCCTTGAGCATGACATAAAGTCCTTCAGGATAGTTCATTCCCATTGTCGTAACGGCAACGGATTTTAAGGCACCGACATTTTTTACAACACCATAGCCGTCTTCAAACAGTGTCTTCCCGCTTGCTTTTTCTTCATCGCTCTGAGCCTGGCGTACACCGTTGTCATCGGCTTCGGCAAGTTTTTCATAGGCAGGAATCTCAAACGGCGGCTTTACATAGGCAAAAGCATTGGCATTCCATTCGGGGAATACGACACGAACGCCCATAACATTAGAACCGGCGAACGGAACATTTGCATCGCTTTTAACGGGCGCTGCAACAATCGTAGAAAGGCTCAAACCTTTTACGGATTTTGCAGAACTGTTAAGAGTTACTTCCCATTCGGGGAGCACCAACGATGATTTCATAAGATTTTTCTGATCTTCCGTAAATGTTGCACCTGCGGCAGTCGAAAAATCCATCACAGTACGCTTATTCTGAGTGGGATTTCCATTAGAGTCAGAAACACAGTCAGGATTAAGCTGCGTAAAATCGATAACAATTGCCTCTTCGGCAAATGCACCGGCACCAGCAAGCAGCATAACAGCTGCTGCAAAAGAAAAAGTCCTCTTCATTCGAAGCTCCTTTTAATATACGATGTAGCCTTGTATTATGTTGATATTATCTAATATGCAATTATTTTTGTCAACGCTTTTTTTAATTTAAGGTAAATGAATATGGACTGCCTATAGCGTCTCTATCTCTTACGAAACTGTTAGCCTCATTCCCGGCGGAATATCTTGCTTCCGTTTACCATCCCTGGGAAAAACTCGAACCTGCTCATATACTTCATTTCCCTCTTTTTTTTAGAAACGACAAGAAGACATAAATCCTCTAAAATTATTATTAAAGAATGTTCCTTGCACTCAATAAATTTCTCTTTATGTGCCTTTTGTTGCTAGACAAAGCGAGGGGAGCAGGCAGTTCTTTCTATTAAAGTCCGCAGCAACCGCCCAGCATCCTCCTACAACGGATGGAAATCTGTTTTCCTCTCTTCTATTCCTGCCCGCTTTACCGTCCGCAATATTCCACTTGTATCGGAGCTATTTAAAAATTGACTTTTAATTTTTGCCACTCGGCATAGCGCGTTTCAATCGGTTCAACATTTTTTCCGTCGAGGGCGGCGAGAGATTCTTTCATATACGGAATGACAATCGCCGTCTTTATTTTTTCCCAGCGCGAAGGCTTTGGGGCGGGGATTGAAATCGTGTCTGATTGCGGAATATTTGACAAAAGCGTTTTGTAGTACAGCGGCAGCACGCGCTCGTTGACATCCTTAATAGAAGAAAAACCGCCCGCAATGCCGAACGCCGACGTGTCAAGATTCATAGCGCTTCTGCGCTCAAAAAGTTCGCGCTGCGTCTCCGGCGTAAAAAACCACGCAATAAATTCTGCGCTTCCTGCGTGATTTTTTGCACCCCGCGCGATTCCCATCATCGTAAAAGAATCTTCAATCGGAATGGCACTCCCGTCTTTCAACCAGCGAAAGTCAACTTTTTCAAGTCTATCGGGCGAAAGTTTAAAAAGGCGGTCGCTCGTCGTAAAGGCAAACAACGTCCTTCCGGACGTAACGCGCTTATCGTCGGCGACGGAAAGGTACTTGAATACAAAATCGTTTTCTTCCCGTACCGACGTATTAGCGTCCGTAATCCAGTTTTTCAAAAAGTCTATTGACGACAAAAGACTTTCTTGATTCCACGTAAGGGCGGACGTTTTCGTTTGCTCAAACGCTGCGCCCCGCATTTTTGCAACGGTATATAAAAATCGGTCGTTCGCCTGTGGAGCAAAGCCTATTTGCGTATAAATGCCATTTTTATTTCGCTTATTGAATGCCGCGCCCGCACCTTGCAGTTCGCTCAGCGTCATTGTATATGCGTTTTCGGTATATGGCGCATTTTCACGCGCAAAGATAACGGCAGGCAGATTAAAGTTGACGGGTAAAAGGTACTGTTTCCGTCCAATTTTTCCAGCATTCAGGAATTCTTCATAAAAGTCGGCAGACTTGATACTGCCTCTTCGAAAAAGAGAGTCGATGTTTTCAAAATGCTTTTTCGTCTTTCCGCTCAAAAGCCACGGACTGATAACAATATCCGGCTGTGCAGAAGTTGAGACCGGCGGAAAAGATGTTTCGGGATTTTCTTTATAGACTAAAACCGCTTTCGTTTTGTGCGTTTTATTAAACAGTTCGATATAAGGCGCAAATTCGCTTTTATTGGTCCAAATTATGACGCGGCGTGATTCCTTTTTACAGCCGAAAAAAAACGCCGTGAACAAAAGAGTCACGGCGCAAAGTACAATACGCGCCGTTTTACGCACGTGCAAGTTCCTCTGCCGTTGTGTAAATCTTTTCGTAAACAGCGTCGATTTTATCTTCGTCTATGCTCGAAAATGCGACGCGGAGCGTTTGCGAGTCAATCGAAATGGTGCCGATTCCGCTTTCGTTTAAGAGGCGGCTTCTCAAATCCTCCGCATCGATTCCGTGCATCGTAAAACTCATAAAATATCCCGAATTAAACGGCAATGCTTCCAGCACACTGCTTTTGCGTCCGTCCGTAAATTTTCGTACTGCCTTGTAACGCGCCTTAAGCGTATTAAAAAGTTCAAGTTTCTCTTGTTCAATAGAAGGCTCTGCAAGCGCCTTTAATATTATGCTCTGCGACGGTGTTGAACTGCACGAAATAGAAGAGCGGATTGCGCCCATAAGTTTTTTCAGCAAAGCGTCATACTGCGCGTCTGTAAAACCTTTACAGGCGAACGTCAAAAATCCGCAGCGGAAGCCCCACGCAAAATCTTCTTTTGTAGGACCGTCCGCTTTGACGGCAAGAACGTTTTCGTGAATGTCTGCGATATGCGCAAAAAGCGACTGCGATTCAATATTATCCTCATACGAAAGACCGAAATACGCATCGTCGCTTATAACCAGAAGTTTCGCTCCGTTTTCGGCAGCGTTCTTTATGATTCTGCAAATTTCTGCAACTTCATTCGATGTAGGACTGTAACCGGACGGATTTTGCGGAAAATTCAGCAAGAGCCGGACGGAACCGTATTTTTCCGCTTCGGAGTTTACGGCGTTTGCAAGCCCCGCAAGATTAAACGTTCCGTCCGCAAACATCGGGAACGTGTGAAATTCCGCACCGCGCCGCGTTTCGGCGATAAGCGGATAATTGTCCCACGACGGATTCGGCGCAAGCAGCGGTTTATTTTCATCGACAAATAAATCTGCAATAAGCGAAAGTCCCGCTGTAAGTCCCGGCACAACGGCAGGAAGCGAAGTTTTTTTATTTTCCAAGAGAGGATTTTTTTCAAGTTGTTTGGTCTTCCAAATCTCTCGCAATTCCGGCAAACCTGCCGTAGGCGCGTACGCTACAAGCTCGCGCGGCGTAAGTGACGGTGCATATTTATGCACTGACGGCAGAATCGACGGAGTTCCATTGACCACCGTCATTCCTATCGTGCCGTTTGCGGTTTTTGCATGCTTTTTAGCCTCCGCTCCCTGTGCAATAATGCCTTTCGGGAAGTACATCCTGTTTCCAAGGTCTGAAAAAAGTATCTTTGCGGCAGTGCCGTCTAAAATTTCATTCAATTCTTGTGCTAACTTATTTAACATGATAGAGTGAATTATTCTGAAACAGCAGTACATTGTCAATTATTGACAGAAAATTTCTGCATAAATATACAGAAACAGCGTAAAAAAATGAAAGAAAATAACAGCGAACAAGAATTTGAAATGTGCCGGCTCTCGGCGCAAAAATGCCGCAGCGAAGCGGCAAAACGTCTTATCGGGCAGACAGAACTTATCGACGGAATACTGACTGCGTTCATTGCAGGCGGGCACATTCTCCTTGAGGGAGTACCCGGGCTTGCAAAAACGCTTGCAGTTAAAACATTCGCAGAAATTTCCGGATTGGATTTTAAGAGGATTCAATTTACGCCCGACCTCCTGCCTGCCGATGTAACCGGAACGCTCATCTACGAACAAACAAGCGGCACATTCCGCGTGCGCAAAGGTCCCGTTTTTGCTAACATCGTTCTTGCCGATGAAATAAACCGCGCGCCTGCAAAAGTTCAATCAGCCATGCTTGAAGCGATGGAAGAAAAGCAGGTTACGCTTGGCGAAGAAACATATCCGCTTCCCGACCCGTTTTTTGTCCTGGCAACACAAAATCCAATCGAACAGGAAGGTACATACAATCTTCCTGAAGCCGAACTCGACCGTTTTTTGATAAAAATGACTGTAGGCTATCCTTCGCATGAAGAAGAAGCGACAATCGTAAAGACGATGGGACGAGCGTCTGCCATTGCAGTCGATAAAGTTTTAAGCGCGGCGGATTTGCTGCACTTCCGAAAACTCATCGATACAGTCGTATGTGCGGATAAAATTATCGATTATATAGTAAAAATTATTTCCGTAACGCGCCCGTCGGAAAAACGTTCAGAGCACGACATAACGCGCTATATTGCATTCGGTGCATCGCCTCGCGCTTCAATCGCATTGCTGCAGTGTGCAAAAGCGCGCGCATTATTGGAAGGCCGCTCCTTTGTTTTGCCGGAAGACGTGAAAATTCAAGCTCCTCTCGTGCTTCGGCACCGGCTTGCGCTTTCCTATGAAGCGGCAGCGGACGGAATCACGGCGGACGGCATTATCGAAAAGATTTTGAACATCGTTCCTGTCCCGTAAAACACTTCACAAACAAAAGACTATGCGGCATTTTCTTACCGGCACACAAGATTCTCTTTCCAAAAAAGCAGCATATTTGCGACTTCAGGCTGCCGCTCTTTCCGATTCTCTAAAATCAGGCGGATTTAAATCTTGCCGACGCGGACAGGGAATGGAATTCAGCGGCGTGCGCGAATACATAAGCGGAGACGACGTGCGGGCAATCGACCGGAATGTAACGGCGCGGATGGCGCGTTCATTTGTAAAAACTTTTGAAGAAGAGCATGAAAATCCCGTTTTTTTGATTGTTGACCGCTCCGCCTCGATGTTCACGGGGACAAACGGCAGAGTAAAATACAACGCCGCCGCAGAATGCGCTGCACTCATCGCACTTGCAGGAGAAATAAGCGCAAATCCCATAGGAGCGGTATTTTTTGACGGCGAAATAACTTTTTCCTGCCGTCCCGAATATGGGCGTATGCACACAATGTCCATTCTTGCCCGTCTTGACGAAATTTCAGAAATAAAACAAGGCTCTGCGCTGTCAACTGCAATCAAAGGGGCGGCGAAACTGCTTAAAAACCGTGCACTCATTTTTATCGTTTCTGATTTTCGGAGCGCAGGCTGGGAAGACGATTTTAAATTGCTCACGCAAAAAAATGACCTTACGCTTATTAAAATCGACAATACTATAGATGAAGAATTGCCAAACGCAGGTTCGCTTCCCTTTTGTGATACGGAATCGACGCAGCAAAAAATCTTTCCTACTTCATCAAAATCTTTCCGAACGGCGTGGCGCACGGATTTCCGAGAGCGCACTGACCGACTGCGCAATTTATGCACAAAATACGGAGCGCATTTTCTTTCCATATCGACTGAAGAAGACGCGGCGCGCACTTTATCGCTTTATTTTGCTTCGAGGTCAAAATGAAAAGCCGCGCTGCGCTTTTATTATTGTTATTGATTTTTGCACACCTTTTTTACGCAGAGGAAAAACAGGAAGCCGTACAGCTCGTTTTCCCGAAAAAACTTTTTATCGGCACGCCGGTTGAAATTCAATACGCGTTTTCATCCGGCGTAAACTTTTTTCCCGAACAAGACGGAACGGCGGCAGAAAAACCTCTCATCACAGAATACTTACCGTTCGAGGAGGAAAACGATGATTTTTCGCTTCAAAAAGCCGTAATCAGAAAAGACGGAGTGCGTTATTCAGCGGTTTTTACGTTTATTCCGTGGCGAACGGGTATTATCGACATTCCGCCGTTTAATGTATATGCCGCCGCCTTCGGCTCAAGCAAGGCGGACTTTACGATTGATTTGGAACCTTTTGAAGTTTCATCCGTGCTTGACGAATACGGCGCATCATCCATGCAAAAACCTTTACCGCCGCTATTGCTTCCCGGAACCTTGTATACATTGTACGCGCTTATCGCCGTGTTCCTGCTGTTGATTTTTGCCGCGGTGCAGCTGTTTAAGCATCGCGTAAAAATTGCCGCCGCCGTAAAAAATAAAATTCTTCTGCAAAAATATGCAAAAAACGCGCGAAAAGCATTACGGGCATTAAAAAAACTTTCAAAGCGGCAAAAATTGAACGACGCGGACTTCTGCGAAGCCGCCCAAAACATTATGCGCGCGTATCTTTGCGTCCGCTTTGGAGAAAATTTTGTGCCGCTGGCATCTTTTGAACTTCCGGCTGCTTTTGAGCGCGCGACGGGCGGTTTTTTGGATGAAAATCAGCGAGAACAGACTGAAAATATTGCTTCGTTTTTCCGGCGGGCGGACTATATCCGTTTTGCCGCAGGTTCATTCGACGCGCAAAAACTGCCGCAGGAAGATTATGCGGCACGCCATCAGAGCGCAGAACGCGAAAATATAATTGCGGCATTAAAAGACGCAATATTCTGCTTTGATAATATCGGGAGACGGCATGATTAGTTTTCAAAATCCGTCAGCATTTTTACTAATTTTACTCATTCCCGCGTATTTCGTGCTTCGGAAAACCGGAGTTTTTGCGCAACCGTCTATTCCCTTAACATTTTCCGACTGGAACGGAAAAGCATTTTCATGGAATTCAAAATTATATTCGCTGCTGTCGACTGTTGCCGTCATTTTTGCCGTTTTCGGATTTTGCGCCGCAGTTACAGCCCTTGCCGAACCTGTTCTATACCGGCACGAACGTGTTTATACATCGAGAGGCGCAGATATTATGTTCGTACTCGACATAAGTCCCTCGATGGCGGCGCGTGATGCCGGCTCTCTATCGCGGATTGAAGCGGCAAAGCAAGCGATTGCTGCCCTAGCAAAAGAGAACACGGGCAACGCATACGGGCTTACGGTTATGGCAAACGAGGCAGCACTTGCAGTTCCGCCGACAACGGATACTTCATTCTTTTTACAGCGGCTCCAAGAAATATCTCTCGGCTCAAAAGGCGACGGAACGGCAATCGGAACGGGACTTGCATCCGCAGTGTTTCATTTAGCCGCATCCGGCGCACCGAAAAAGTGCATAATTCTTGTTACGGACGGCGAAAACAACGCTGGCGAGATTCACCCGGAAACAGCCGCCGAACTTGCCGCCAAGAACGGAATAAGCGTTTATACCGTCGGAGTCGGAACGAGCGGCTCTGCCCCGATTGATTACGTTGACCCCGCAAGCGGAAAATCTTATTCGGGCTACCTTTCGTCGGCTTTTGATCCGTCGCAGCTCAAAACGATTGCGCACGTAGGCGGCGGACGATATTTTGAGATAAAGTCGGTGCAGGATTTATCGCTCGCACTCAAAGTTATAGGCAGAGCGGAAAGCGTTCCGCAAACGTCCCGCTCAAAAACGGAAACAATCCGTCTTTACGATAAGTTTATTCTTGCCGCCGGAGTTTTGTTGATTTTTACATGGTGCATAAAGCATTTGCTTTTAAAAGAAGCGTATTGAAAATATTGACGCGGACGGCGGCGGAAACGAAGTACGGGGCGTTGCGGGGTGTCCCCGCAGAGGGGGCAGCGGAAAAAGCCGCACGGCTTTGGAGCGCGGGGGATACGTCCCCCGCAATCCTAATTTTTTTCAAGTGGTTTAAAATGACAAGACCGGCAGTTTTACAACATACCGGCCGTGTCATTCATAACGGTAAATTAAAGCTACATCGTGTCTTTTACCGTTTATAAAACTATCTCAAGAGACTCAAGACGTTCTGGCTTGACTGGTTCGCCTGTGCCAGCATTGCAGTTCCAGCCTGAGAAAGAACCTGATCCTTGGTGAACTCGACCATTTCTTTCGCCATGTTGGAGTCGCGGATTCTGGACTCGGAAGCCTGAAGGTTTTCAGCGCCGATATCAAGTCCGACGATTGTCTTTTCAAGGCGGTTCTGGTATGCGCCAAGGTCTGCACGCTGTTTGTTGATTTTCATCAACGCTTCATCGAGAGTACCGATTGCGCGGTTTGCATCTTCCGGAAGCTGGAGACTCAAAATCGTTTCGTCGCCCGCATTGCGGATTCCGAGAGCCATTGCAGACATTGTACCAATGTAAACTTGTGTGCGCTGATCCATGTTAGCGCCGATGTGGAACCACATTGAACCAGTAACAACATTTTCACCAGTCGGGCGTGCATAGCGTCCAGTGAGCATATTCATGCCGTTGAACTGAGCTGCGCTTGCGATGCGATCAACTTCTGCGATGAGGGAAGAAACTTCAACCTGAATCATCGTGCGGTCTTCGTCAGTGTAAACGCCGTTTGAAGACTGGATTGCAAGTTCGCGGATGCGGTGAATGATGTCTTCAGTTTCCTGCAAATATCCTTCAGTCGTCTGAATGAAAGAAATACCATTCTGGGCGTTTGTGGAAGCCTGATTCAAGCCGCGAATCTGTGCGCGCATCTTTTCAGATACTGCAAGACCGGAAGCGTCATCGCCTGCACGGTTAATTCTGAGACCGGAAGACAGTTTTTCCATTGTCTTCTGAACTTTCAGATCCTGAATTCCCTGAGAACGCTGAGCGAACATTGCGCTCATATTGTGATTAATTACCATAGCCTACTCCTTGGTGTAATTATTGCAAACTTTACATTAAGCATCCTGCTTAATTTTGGGGTTCTCACACCCGTTACTTTATCTTCGGAGTTGAGAAAAAAAACTTTACAAGAAAAAATTATTTTTTACGAAGAAGGGAATGGGGGGGGGGGGAATATTTAATGCGTAACGAGGGGCAGGGGAATTCGTCTATGAGTTTTCTTCGTATACGTCGTGTGAAACAGGCTTGTATTAGAAATTACAACTCCTCCCTGTATTCCGCAAAAACGCCGCTGGAAAATTCTTGGCGGCAACTCAGTTTTGTCTGGCAAACACCGCTTTTCCCGCCCGCCGTTCTCTACTGCCTATCAATTACCAATTACAAACTGTCCTCTACCCTTTCCCAATCCCTTCAGTGCCGAACCCGCGCATAATTTTTACGCGCGTAATCTTGCTTACCGGAAAAACGGCGGGAGTCGTGTTTGGAGAAAGTTCCAGCCGAACGGAAGCGCCGCTCTCCGCGCGCAAAACGGCGAGCACCCTGCCCGTAAGCGTTCGCAATGCGCCGCCTGTTTGGTCGTCCGGCAGCGTGATGTGCGCCATATCGTGCGCGGCGGCAGCGTCTTCCAAGAGACGGAGTTTTCTAAAATATTCTGTGCCGTCGGCTTCAAACGTTTCAATGTGCAGACAATCGGAATGAAGCTGGGATGGACTGATGATAAGTTTTTGCCGGATGCGCGAAACAAGACATTCTTTTTGCTGCGCGTCGAGTTCCAACGTCTCTGCAATTTTGAGCAGGGCGTTTATTTTTTCGGCGCAGGATTTTGTATCCGTTTGCGGCAATGCAGGAGGGGCGCCGCGTTCGATTTTGTTTTTTCCATACGCTATACGCGGAAAAACAGCGCTTTCCTCCCGCGCTGCGGCAGTTTTTACGGAAGCGATAATATCGATTCCCGCTTTTGCAATAATTTTGAGCGCGTCTTTACCGTCGGGAATATCGAGCAAAAAAATACCGTCGGCGAGTTTTTGTCGGATGAGCTGTGCAAGCGCCGGAGAATTTTCGATAATGCGCTGCGTTTTTTCGTCCGCCTTGAGCACGTAGCCGCTGTACAAAAGTACGCCCGAATACGCGGCGTACCATTCTTCGACATTCATTTTGAGACTTTGCGGAATAGCGTGCGCGGAAAACGCTTCAAGGGCGCGGTATATGTCTTCCGGCGTGCGGTTTTTATCGAACGCGCGGCTGACGGACTTTTTCGTCAGTTCAAACTCGCTTGCCGTACCGTACCGCGCAATGTCCGTAAATTCCGCAAGCAAAAGCACGTCTTTCAGACTCAGGTGCGGCATGACCGTTATTGAATTCCCCGCGTTAATGATGACTGAATGCGCCGCTTCCCCCGCCTCCCTCTCGCTGGCGGCGGAGTCAACAATGTCGGCGTTGAAAGAGAAAATTTCCTCCCCCGCTTCGGATTCGCCATGCTTCATTAAAACGCCGAATTCGATTGCCGCCTCAAGGATTGCCGGCGCAATTCCTCCTGTATCGCACTGAGGCGTGTCCCTTGTACAATGCGCTTCAAGAATTCTTTCAAAACGGCTGAGAGAAGTTTTGACTTCCGCCTTGTTCTTTTTGTTTGCAAGGATAAACATCGTGCGCAAAATAATCTGCTTGGTAAATCCATCGGCAGGAATGGATGAAAGCGTGTCTGCTACAAGCTGTGCCTGTATGCGGAGATTTTCTCGCCCAAAGCGCACAGCGGCAGAGACGGCAAGATACGTGTATTGTTCACATGCGTTGAGTTCGGCAAACGCTGCAAGTTTTGCGCTGTCGGTAAAAAGTCCTTCTTCTCCAAACTTAAAAATGCCGAGATTGATAAACGCCTTCACCAAAAGAGCCGCACATACCGTCTGCCCCGCAAATATCGCTCCAAGCCGCTCGTAAGACTTTTTTTTCAAATCCCCGTCAGCCTTGCACATATCGGGAAACATATTGACGCAGGAAACCAACGCGCCGATAAACAGCGGCGAAAGCACGTTCGGTATACACTCCGTTTTGCTGGCGAAAACTGCGGCTTTCGCAGCGGGAAGGAGCGTATTCAAGTTGATAAAAGGCATCAAAACGTCATCGAGCAGGGGATTTAAGCGGAATTCCTTTGTGCCGTCTTCTCTTGTATGCGGGTAGAGTATCAAACGGTCACTCAAATTCATCAATTCGGCATACACTGCAGCAAAATCGTATTCTCCGGTAAAAAGCTCTGCCAGCTTTTCTTGCGTCGGCTTTTCAAGCATCGAAACGGCAGTAATCATCTTTATATCGAAATCAGAAATAAAAAGCCTGATGTTTTCACGGTTGTCTGCATTGCGCAAAACGGAACTTAAGCGCTCAATCAGTTTGTGTTTATTAAACGGCGTATGAATTTCACCAAGATATGCGCGCATAATCTCAAAAAAACGCGCATCAGGAAGCGTTGCCATCGCCTCCCGCCACTTAACAATGCGCTCAGTCCTTTCATCAATGTTGTGCATTCGTATCTCCGTAAAATATTCGCTCAATGCTTCGTCATCTCTTGCGTTTTTAGAGCGCAGCCGGTACCCGTAACCGGTTTTCCGCAGATTTCGTTTCCGCGTACGCCGTCAGCCCTGCCTAAAACTGCAAATCTTCGTCCGACGACCAGCGGATTATGCGGTAGGAGTAGCCCTGTTCGACAAGGAACTTTTGGCGGTTCGCGCCGAATTCCTCTTCTACCGAATTGCGCGTAATGAGCGTAAAAAAACGTACCGTTTTTTCTTTGGGACGAAGTATACGACCAAGCCGCTGCGCTTCTTCCTGCCGGCTCCCAAAAGTGCCCGACACTTGAATTGCAGCGGATGCATCCGGTAAATCGATTGCAAAATTTGCGACTTTTGACACCGCAAGTACACGGACAGCTCCGCTCCGAAAGTCCGCATAGATTTTATCGCGTTCGGTGTTCGGCGTTTTTCCCGTGATAAGCGGCGCGCCAAGTTCGCGGGCAATCCGCGTCAACTGGTCAATGTACTGTCCGATAATCAGAATTTTGTCATCGGGACAACGCGCGATTATCGTTTTGACGATACCGTCCTTAACAGGATTCTCGCTTGCAATCCGGTGTTTTTGCCGCATTCCTGCAACGGCGTACTCGATTTCCTTGCTCTCCGGCAAGTCCAGCCGCACTTCAATGCACTCCGCGCTTGCAATCCAGCCGGAATGTTCCAACTCTTTCCAGGGAACGTCGTAGCGTTTTGGTCCTACAAGACTAAACACGTGACCTTCGCACCCGTCTTCGCGCACGAGCGTTGCAGTCAACCCCACACGGCGGACTGTTTGCAGTTCTGCGACAACGCGGAAAACAGGGGCGGGCAGCGTATGCACTTCGTCAAAAACAATAAGCCCCCAGTGCAGGGCGCGGAAGACAGAAAAATGCGGATAGGGCGACTCTTTATCCGGCCGCCACGTTAAAATCTGGTATGTCGCCACGGTAACGGGCTTTACAATCTTACACTCGCCTGAATATTCAGCGATGTCGTCTTCAGTCAAGTTGGTCTTATCGAGCAGTTCGCGTATCCACTGGCGCACTGCCGAAATATTCGTTGTTACGATGAGCGTATTTGTTTGGAGCCGGTTCATAATTTCCATGCCGACTATCGTTTTACCCGCGCCGCACGGAAGCACGATTGTCCCAAAGCCCGTTCCCGCTCCTTTATTGCCGATGAGCGCGTCGGCAGCTTTTTTTTGATATTCCCGAACCGTAAACGGCGCACCGCTTTTTGAGCAGTCTTTTAATGAAAAGGCAAGCGGCTCTCCGTCTTCGAGCGGAATTTCATCCTTTACCGGCCACTGCGCGTCCAGGAGAATCTGTTTTACGATGCCGCGGTCGGTCAATTTGAGTAAAAAACAATAGTTTTTTTCATCGGCAGAAAGATTTACTCGGTCATCTTTGTGCGTCAAAGCTTCGTCATAAATGCAGGGCGTTAAATATTTTTTTGCCGCGCGGTTTGCCGCAATCTCAAGGTAAATCCGATTTTCTGCCGCGGTAAGGTAAATGTATTGCTCGCGGACTGTCTTTACCGGCGCGGTTTCAGCGGCTTCGACAGACTGCGCTTCGTCATTCTGCTCTGGTTGACTGTCTTGAGCAGCGTTTGCTTTTTTGCCGCGCCGTTTATGTGCGGGAACGGCGTTTTTGCCGTCATATTCGTTTTGTTTTCGAGAGCAAAGCGGCGTTTCAACTTCGTAGCCTGCAATCATGCGGAGTTTTCCAAACCGTCCCGCTGTTTCGCGTATCCACACGGAAAGCGACTGCGGCACGTCATAACGAGCAAACTCCGTCAGCGCATTAACCGCATCCTCCGGCGAAAAGCCCGCACTTGCCGCATTCCAGAGAGAAAGCGGCGTTATTCGATACGTGTGCAAGTGTTCCGGCGATTTTTCAAGTTCCGCAAAGGGAATGAGCGCATCGCGGCATTCATCGGCTCGCGGCGCATGAACGTCAAGTAAAAGAGTACGGTCGCTCTGTACAATCAGCGGATTTTCCAAGTGCATAGCGGTGTATTTTACCGCATTCAAAGAAAATACACAATTTCATACGGGACTGGAAATCCGGCGTTTCCCGTACAAGCGTTGTTTCGTTCAGCTTATACAGCCTTCCTTATATACACTCTAGCGGTTTACGATATTAAACGACAGCACGAATTTCCACGTGTCGCCCCACTCCGTTTTTCCGTCTTGAATGCGGAAATTGTTTGCAAACAAAAGCTGCAGCGGGAACTGCGGCAGCAAAAAGCGCAGCGCGGGTCCCAAACTGAAATAAAAATCATTTGCCGAAAGGTCATTAAAAATCTGTTCCGGTTCCGGTTTGACTGCAATCGCGTCAAAAAAGCCCGCAATTCCGATAACGCCCGGAAAAATCGGCATACGAAGTTCAACTTTGTTTGAAAGCATCGCTTTTCCGCGCGCTTGATTGTACACATTTGTCCAGCCGCGCCCGTTGAATATGCCGTCGACGTACGCCTTACTCGAATCGCCGAACAGCGTACCCGGCACAGGGAAAATCGTCGTCAAGCCGGAATAACCTGCAAGCACCATTTTGAAATTCCAGTGTCCGTTGAACAGCGGAACGTCAAAAAGTTTAAGGTAGCCTTCGACCTTTGTATCCGAGCGGAGGTAAAATTCTTGCTCAACGCGGGGAAGCAAGCCGAACCACGTCAACCGCTGATTGACAAACCAGCCCTTTGTCGGGTCGTAGTTTACGTCGCGGTCGTCAAGCGAGGCGGAAACGAATACGGAATTTTTTAAGCCGAAGCGGTTTGCATTTTTATTCACGCCCGAATCAATCGGCGTGTACAGTTGCTCTTTGTAAATATTGTCCGTCAGCGTGTTGGACAAGCCTCCGGTGAGCGTAAAAATTGCAAAACTCGGAAGCCAGCGTCGTCCGATTCCCGTATCAAGCGAGGCGCCCCATGACTCGAACTGCATATAATAGTAGTCGTCGTCGAGTCTGCCGTTCGCAAGCCAGTTTAAGGCGAGCGTCGAAGAATTGGAATGGAAAAACGACAGCGATTCGCTGAATGAAATCGGTTTATTGAACGTCCACGACTGTCCGTAAGAAAAATCAATGGACTGCTGACTGCTTGAAATATTCGTTCCGACACCCAAAGACTTTCCGTATCCGCGGAAGTTTGAGTTTTCGACTTTGGCAAAAAGCGCAATCGGAAAGTCATCCGCCTTTTGCACGCCCGAAAAAGTCATGCCGAACTGCAAAGACGTTGTCGGCTGTTCTTCAACGGTTATCACAAGGTCTACAAGATTTTCTTCCGAGCCTGAAACCGGCTCCGGAATGACGTTTGAAAAATAGCGCGTATTGTACAGGTTCCGAACGCCGGTCAAAATCTTTTCGCGGGAAAATACGTCGCCGGGTTCAAGCGGAATTTCGCGCGTAATAACGTAGTCTTTCGTCTTTGTATTGCCCTTTACGATAATATTTTCGATGTGCGCCCGAGACCGCTCCGTGATTTTCAGCGTGTAGGCAATCGTGCGGCGTTCCGCGTCCTTTTCCGCTGACGGCTGAAAGTCGTTTGTCATATAGCCGTTTTCGTAATAAAGATTGGTTATCGCCGACAGGCCTTCGTGAAATTTAGTCTGATTGAACACGTCGCCGGGATTCAACTTAATGAACGACATAAGTTTTTCCGTCGAAAAAATCTCGTTGCCGGAAATCGTTAATCCTGCAAAGGTATACTGCGCCCCTTCCTGCAAAATAAAGGTGAGCGTAAGTTCGGTGCGCTTCTTTTTTTCATTAAAAGCGGAGTCCTGCACAACGTCTACGACACGGGCATCCGCATATCCTCGCGTCGTGTAATAGGCGATGAGCGCCTGCTTGTCCGCTTCTAAAGTTGAGCGCTGAAAGGCGCCGTCTTTTAAAAAGCCCGATTCTTTGAGTTTGAGCTTGCTTTTCAGCGTCCGTTGTGAAAAAAGCGTATTGCCGCTAAAAAGAATCTTTGCAATGACGGTCGCCCCGCCCTCTTTAATTGTGTACGTAATTTTAATGCCGTCGGCAGTTTCTTTTGTTTGGTGCGAAACTTCCGCATCTAAAAAGCCCTTTTTAATGTAGTGGTCGCGAAGCGCACGCTCGTCAAGCAAGGCATTTTCTTCCGTAAAGATGTCTCCGATTTTCATATTTACCGCATCTCGCAGCTCCAGCGTTCGGAGTTTTTTGTTGCCTTTAAAGTCGATTGAGGCGATTGCGGGACGTTCCGTTACTTGAAAAATGAGATTTATTTTTTCCGGATGGCGTTTGTTATGTTTGGCATACGGATTTATGTCTTCAAAATACGGGAATTCATAAAGGCGGTTTAAAATCTTATCGTAGACTTCCTGCGTAAAGTCCTGTCCGATAAAACTGTTCGTTACGCCGGTCAACTCCGATTTTTTTACGTTTTTTATGCCTTCAAAAGAAATTTCTGCGATGGGCTTATTCCAAAACCAATCGGCGCCCTCATCCTCGGCAAAAAGACCTGAGACGCACAACGCAGCGCACAAAATAAAAACGATTCTGTTTACGGTTACGTTTTTTAAAAACATAGGATACCTCAAAACGGCAGTCAAAATTACGAAATTCTCAAAATGAGAATTTCCAAGAAAGTGTGATAGAAGTTGAAGATACAATTCTTTTGTTGATCATTGCGTCAATGTCGGGGGCGGTCGTCCATCTGATATTGGCAAAAGGCGATTCAAGTTCCAGTCCAAATTCCGGTTTGAACACAAGACCGCTCGCAGTAATTTTATCGTCCACTCTTGATTCGTCGTACGTCCAGTGCATGAGAGCATCAGCGTACAGTACACTTCCGAAATATTTACCAATGTAAACAGTCGAGTTGTCCAAAACGTTACCGAGCCCGTACTTGCGTTGTTCCGACGTTTCGGCATTTTTGGAATTCCCGTTTATACCGAACTTGACGGCATTCTGTAAGACAGAGGTTCTGACGGAAAATATATCAAAATTGAGAAAATCCCGCAACTTATTCTCAATTGGCCGCCCGATCGTTGATTGCAGCGCGTAATCTCCGGTGGCAAGCAAAAAACTGCTGACATTTTTTGAGTCTCCTACGGCAAGCTGCCCAAGCATGGCGCGTATCTGCGTTTCAGATTTTGCAGGAATCGAAGAAAAAGTTGGATTAAAGTCCAAAAGATACTGATTTTTTGCAGTCAATATGAGGCGCACTTCACTGCCGTTTTCGTCGCGCTCCCTCGTTTCCGCTTGTACCGTAATAAGCGGATTAAAGGTTGTTTCTGTAGTAAGGAATTTAAGCGTCCCCTGCTTTAAGTAAAAGTTGCGGTTCAAATACGCAATATCCCCTGAGCGCACTTCCAATTCCCCCTCAATTTTATACAGAGCCTCGGACGTATCGCCTCTAAAATTAAAACGCGTACCCGGCACAAACACCGCACGTAAAATTGGGTCGTAACGGAAAATCGTGTGATTTCCAAGCGTAATATCCAAGTCGCAGCGGATTGCAATCGGCAGTTTCCGCTTCGGCTCATTCGTCAATACGTCTTTGAGTTTTTTATTTTTCATGCGCATAGTCGTTTTGCGGACGGCAACGCTGCCGGTTACGTCGAGCGTTTTGTCTTCAAGCGCAAGATTTAAGTCGATATCCGCGGCTCCGGCAATTTCTGTTGCTTTAATATTAAAGTCCGCCGGACAAAATACGCCTCGCTTCGTAAAAATATGCGATTCAAGCCGCTGAAACGCCCAGCGGTCGAAAAACACGTCGAGCGAAGCAAAAAGCGGATAGCCGCCGCTGACGCGCCCTTCCGTTTGCGGCATTGAGATTTGATTGTGTTCCGCCGTAATGACTGTCTTGGGCAGCTTTATATGCGACGGAATGATTTTTGGAATGGAAAAGTCCGCTCCGGTAAGAGTAAGCGCACCTGCAAATTCGGGATCGTTTTTCATTCCGCCGATAGCAAGGTTTCCTTTAAGCGTACCGTCGAATATTTTGACAAAACTCATGTCCGTATACGAATACAATTTTCCGACATCGATACGCACATCAGAAAGGCGGAGGTCAAGTTCTTTACCGCCCGCATTTCCAGTCAATTTAAAATCAAGCGGTTTCCCGTCCGCAATACCAAAATTGATTGCTCCGCCTTTCGTTACGCTGCCGCTTATGCCGAACTGTTCCGACGTAAAAACCGCAGTGCTTTCTTCTGTGTGGAGGAGCGTCAGCTCAAACGGAAAAGGCTTTTTGAACAAGGTGCCTGATATTTCGCGGCTTTCGAGGCGGGCGGCGAACTCTTTTGGCAAAACAGAGCCTTTTTCGCGTACGGTGTCGGAAATCAAAAAGTCAAGCGGCATAACCACCGTCCGCCGTCCGAGCGCGGCTTCTACATTAGCGGAAAGGTTCCCCGTAAATGCCTCAAGGTCAAATGCGGCTGTAATATCGTTGACCGAAAGCGCATTATATTTGATATTCATCGTGTCTATGTTCAGGCGCTTGTCTTCGACATACGCAGAGGAGGACAGCGAAAAATCTTTTTTGCCGGTGTTAAAGCCCAAATGTTCAATGTTTACTCCGATATACGGATTTTCCGGCGTACCGCTTGCGATAAAGGCTGCACTCAAGTAGTTAGAGGCATTGCGTTCCCCTGCAAAGCGGTCAAGCCGAAACGAGCGGAAAACCGCCTGCGAACTTACATAAAACGACTTTTTGATTTCTTGCGCATTTAACGGCGCTTTACTCGGATTAGAAAGTTCTGCGGAAATTTCGATGGACTCGCCTGTTTTTTGAGCGGAAAGGCTGATGTTTGCGGAAAAAGAATTAAAAATCGCGCCGTCTTTGTTCAAGATAAAGCGGCCGGCGCCGGAAAGCGCGGAATACGAATCAGAATAGGTAAGAGAATCGAAAATCAGTCCGTATTTTGAAAAATTTGCCGCAGCGCTTATGTGCGGATGAAAAGCGAATTTTGAACCGGCTTCATCGGCTTCAAGACGGGAAAGGCGCAGATTGAAGCCGTCCTCTTTGGTGTAGAAAAACTCCGCGCCGCTTGAAAACGTAAATATCGTTCCTGCGGCGGCAACAGGAAAGCCCGACGTGGACAGCGCGCCGTCAAAACGCAGCGCATCTCCTTTCCCCGAACGGTATGCGTTAAGCGCAAAATCGTAATCGCCGCTGACGCTGAGTTCGTCAGGGCTTACGGTGCCTGCAAAATGATACGGCAAAGAGCCGGCAGACGCGTCTGCGGAAAAAAACGCGCTGTCTGCATCAGGAGATTTTTCGAGCAGGGCGGAAAAATGCGTCAACTTTCCGCCGGAAATATAGTCAAAACGGCTGACCTGCACGGAAGAATTGTTGCCGTCCATCGAAAGATAGAGGAACTGTCCGTCTTTTTTTGTGTTCGCGATAAAACCGTAGGGTACATTGAACGAGGCAGTCTTCAAATCGGAAGATACATAGAGTTCGCCGTTAAAAATATACGGAGCGAGCGCAGCAAAAGCGTTTTTCCCGCCGGAAGAAAAAAACGCCGCCGTTTGGGCAAGACTGTCTAAAAACATTTCGGAAAGCGAGAGATTTGCCTGCACGTATTTTGTCTCCGGAAGATAACTGCCGTTTACAGTAAGTTTGCCGGGATTTTCGGCATCGACATGCGCGTAGTCGGAAAGTTCCAGATTAAAGTCCACAGAATCTTTTGCAGGTTTTAAGTTAAGCTGGAGCGCGGTAAAAGTTTTGTCGCCAAGTTGTATCTGCGGCGCAAAGCACATAAAGCCGTCGTCAATCGGGTCAAAATACAACTCGGTAGAAACAATCCCGCCGTTTTTTAAGAGTACGCGCTCGATAACGGCGCTTCCAGAAAGTTTATGCCCCGCAAAAACATAGTCCGCGCCGATACGCGCGTCTATCGTTGCACAGGACAGCGTAATTTCAGTCAACTTTATATCGCTTTTTCCGCCGGTTAAGTCGTATGTAACAGTCAGCCCCCCTTTGACTGCCGCATCAGAAAGGGCGACGCGTCCCTCCGAGCGGTACGAGAGCGTTTTGCTTTTGAGATTGTACTCTGCTGCGGCATCTAAAGTAATGCGGGAAGCGGCAAACTTTTTAAGCTGCATTTTTTGTTTTTTTGACGATACGAGCGAAGAGACTATAAGCGACTCCGCTTTGATTTTTGCCTCCGCGTCCGCAGTTTCAAGATTATAGGACGCGGCAAAAAAAAGCGGATAGGTATTTTGAATGGATTTAACAGAGGCGGTACGGTCTTTAAAGCCTGCAAAAAAGTTTAGACGGTCAAAAACATAAGAGCCTGCCGAAATATTCGTAAGCCGAACGAGCGCGGAACTGCCTTCAAGATTTTGCGTAAGCGTCCCTGACGAGGAAAAGTCGAAAGCCGCTGTTTTTTTATCAAGCGCGCCGGAAGCCGCTCCGGAAATACTAAAAAAAAGCTGCGCGGTGCGCTCCATAAAAGAAAAATTAACGCGGCGTAAAAGCGCTTGCGCAGATTTATTGCCGTCCGTGTACCGGAGGCGCGTATTTTTAAAAAAAACGGCGAACGGGACTTTTGAAATAATGCTTTCGATTGCAGCAAAGGAAAGAGGGGCTGCGTCTTTTTTGGCAGCAGGCTTAAGCGCCGAGCGGATGCGTAAAAGCACAGCGGAGTCTTCTTCAGCGTTAAAGTCGATTTCAAGACCGTCAACCATTAATTCTGTAAAGGCGTTTTTAAAATCACGGGAAAGAATCTTAAAAATCGAGTATTGCAGCGTTGCGCTTTTTATAAAAATGATTTTTTTGCCGTCCGCAGCGTCCGAAATTGCAATTCCCTTTATGCGAAAGCCGTTAAAAATGGACGGAGAAAGACTTTTATACGACAATGAAACGCCAAACCGCTCTTCAAGTTCTGTTCCCAGAGCGGCTATTCCCGTCCGTATCGACTGTGTAAGCCGTGCGTAAAACGGCAGTGCGGCAGGCACAGAAATAGAGAGAAGCAATAAAAATATGCCGATACTAAAATACCGTTTTAGGTACGTCCTTTTCATTTTTCGCCGCAGTTTATCAAGAACATCGGTATTTTTACAGGTACGGTTTATGATATTGAAGAATTTTATAGTATTTGAAGGAATTGACGGGTCAGGAACGACGACGCAAATCAAAAAACTTGCCGAGCGCTTTCCTAAAGACAAAGTTTTTGCGACTGCCGAGCCTACTTCCGGCGAAACAGGCGCGTTTTTACGTCGTATGCTCAAAGGCGACTTTCAACTGGACGCACGGACTGCGGCGTACCTTTTTGCGGCAGACCGCTGTGAGCACGTGTACGGAGATGCCGGAATCGAAAAAGCGGTACACAGCGGTAAACTTGCCGTAAGCGACCGCTATTTATTTTCATCACTTGCCTACCAAAGCGTTTTTTGCGGCGCGGAACTCCCTTCGCTTTTGAACTCGCCGTTTCCGTTGCCAGAATTCCTCTTTTATTTTCAGATTGACGCAGAAATTGCGCTCTCCCGCGTCGCTTCCCGCGGCGGGCACATTGAAATCTACGAAAAGCTCGATTTGCAAAAAAAAATCGCCGCGCGCTTTGACGAAGTTATTGCCGAATACGAGCGCCGCAAAGACGGAATGCGCATTATTACCGTAGACGCTGCGGACACGCCGGAGAATATCGCGGATTTTATTTGGAACGCAGTAAAAAATCTGCCGATACATTAACCGTGAAACGACAGCTTTTTAAGACAATCAAACTTTTTACGCTCTGCGGCATTATTGCATATTTTATGCAATCCCCCATAAGCGCATACATGGTCAAATATAAGGAAGATTTTTATCGTCTTTATCACGTGCACTACCAGCAGTATCCCGACGACTGCATGGAAAATATTTACTGGCTTGAAAAAGCAGCGCAGGCGGACTTTTGCAATCCTCTGTACGCTCATACGAAAATTGAAAATAAAAAGCAGTGGGAAAAGTACCGCTATCTTTTTCAAATGCACATTAATCTTAAACTCATTGAACAGCATTTGCGCCTTGGCAGAATATACGATAAAAAAGCCGCCTACTTTTACGATGCGCCGTGGAAAGACGAATACCTCCGTAACCTTGAAAAAACGCTTGCGTGCTACAATGCAGGCTTTTACTACTGGCAGGAAGCGCGGCTCTGGGCTGAAAAAGCAGGCGTCAAGGAATTCCAATTTTTGACTTTAACCGGCGTGCAATTTTGGGAAGATGAACTTGAGCGGATAAAAACAGGCGAACTCGACTACAGCGTCATGCTCAACCGCGAAGTAAAGCGGGTAGAAGCCGTGCGCAATTCCCTTCTTGCGATGGAATCAAAAAGTTATTAAGGCATTTTTATGAATCAAAACGAAAACTCGATTACCATACGGTATCCGGCAGCCGGCTCAGGGACGGCGAAAACCGATGTTCACTTTCATGCAGGAAAACCAGACTTATTTAAACTCTTTACGCCAGGCGAAGAGCGCGGACAGCGTATTTGCTTTGTTTCCGACACGACGGTAGCATCGCTTCCGGCAGCGGCGGCATTTTTTTCCGCATTCAAAGACGGGGTGTGCGGCAAAGACTGCGCGGTCATCATCAATTCTGGAGAACGCTATAAAACGATTGAAAGCGTACTTAAAATCGTGCAGACCGCTTTAGACGCAGACTTTTCCCGCGGCGATATGTTTGTTGCAATCGGCGGCGGCGTTATCTCTGACATAACAGGCTTTGCCGCGTCAATATTTAAGCGCGGTGCGGCGGTGCGCTTTGTACCGACAACGCTCCTTGCGATGGTAGATGCGGCAATCGGCGGAAAGACTGGCTGCGACTTCAACAATTACAAAAATATGGTCGGCTCTTTTTTTCCCGCGGAACGCATTGATTTTTTTCCGGACTTTGTGCAGTCCCTTCCTGAACGCGAATATCGGTCAGGGCTTGCCGAAGCGCTGAAAACGGGGCTTTTGTACGACGCATCGCTTTTCCAGTCATTCAAAAACGAAAGCGAAAAAATAAAAGCGCGTGATGCAGAAACGCTGCGCAGCATTATCAATACGTGCGCGCGGGCAAAGGCGCACGTCGTCGAAGAGGATTTTACCGAACGCGGTGTCCGCGCGTACTTAAACTTTGGACACACGTTCGGACATGCGCTTGAAACGCTTGCGGGACTGGGAGCGATTGCGCATGGAGACGCGGTTGCATGGGGCATGGGACGTGCGCTTGCACTCGCTGCGGCAAAAGGTTTGTGTCCGCACGCGTATAAAGACGACGTTTTTGCAGTCCTCAAGCAATACGGCTGGACGACGGACGCAATTCATCCGCTTATTACGGAAAACGATGCCGGCAAAAGGCTTTTAGCAGTCATGAGGAAAGACAAAAAAAATACCGGCGGGAATGTCAAATTGATTTTACAGCGGGGATTATGCGATACGTTTTCGGCAGAGACGGACGACGCGGATATTCTTTCCGTATTGGAGTAAGCGCGCATGACGGACGAACAAAAAAAACGCTATTTTGACTGGGCGGCAACCGCTCCAGTCGATGAAGATATCATTTCTGCCGCGCTCAAAGAAACGCTGCCGGTGTGGGGCAATCCCTCAAGCGGGCACAGCGCAGGCAAGGAAGCGGCGGCGGTATTGCAAAAAGCGCGGGAACGCGCGGCAAAAGCTCTCGGCGTACGGGCGGAAACGCTGTATTTTACGTCCGGCGGAACAGAAAGTAACCACATCCCGCTTCTTTCCGTCTTAAATCGCCCGCAAAAAGGCAGCGTCCTCGTCAGTTCAATCGAACACCCTGCCATCCGCGAACAAGCGGCGGCGTTAAAAAAATGCGGCTGGACAGTCAACACGATTCCTGCAAATAAAGACGGCATTATTACGCCGGAAGCCGTAGCGGGCTGCCTTACGGACGACACGATTTTAGTCTGCGTGATGGCAGTGAACAACGAAACGGGCGCAATTCAGCCGGTGCACGAAATTGCCGACGCAATCGCAGTGCAGTGTACGGGCAAACGGCGGGCAAAACTCCATGTTGACTGCGTACAAGCGGCGGGGAAAATTCCGCTGGAACTTTTGCACGAGGGACTGGACAGCGCAGCGTTCAGCGCACATAAAATCGGCGGTCCGCGCGGTATTGGGCTTTTGTATGCGGCGCATCCTATAGAACCGTTTTTACGCGGCGGCGGACAAGAAAAAGGCATAAGAAGCGGGACGGAAAATCTTTTCGGTGCGGCAGCGCTTTCGCTCTGTCTCAAACGGTACTGCATTCCATTCCGCGGCGAATCTGAATCGCGGATGCGTTACGAGCGGCAAAAAAAATATGCCGCAGATTTTACAGCCGCTCTTGCAGCCCTGCCATCCTGCACAATAATCCCCGAACGGCGCATAACAACTCCTGATTCATATTCCCCGTGGATTGTACAAGCCTCATTCCGGAATATTCCGGGACAGGTCATGCTGCGCGCGCTCGACGCGGAAGGCTTTTACATTTCTACCGGCAGCGCGTGCTCATCCCGCAAAAACAATCGCCCCGTCCTCAATGCCATGCACGTCCCCCGCGAATACTCCGAAAATGCCGTAAGATTTAGTTTCGGCCCTGCAACTACAGAGGACGATATGTGTGCGCTTTTAGACATGGTTAGAGAAATCTGCAAGAGGATTGCGGGCGGCTTTAGAGGGTAGAGAGAATGGGAAATTGATAATGCATAATGGATAATTGGCGCGGTCTGAAAGGTGTCTTTCCTGAGGAGTTTTTTATGAAACAGCAGGAGATGAGAGGAAAAAAGGCGCGCTTGCTGCGAAATAGATGATATTTTCGCTTGACAGCGGTATAGATACCTGACAAAACCGCATTCAGAGCCTGTGAAACGGAGCCATATCGATAAACACAACCAGCAACCTTTCGCTACGGGGCGCTCCACGTGTGCTCAATGGGATTAGACCTGTTCGATGTTGTCGAACAGGTTGACGAGTTCAAAATCGCGCAAATAGCACGATTTTGAACATCGCATTTCAAGGTAACCTGTCCTAAAACTGAAGTTTCAGAACAGGCTTATTTTATTCCGGCGAATACGACGAAAGAAAAATCAGTTTCTGAGAGTATTTTCCCGCAAGGTGCTGTAAAATCTTTTTGATAAAACGCTGCAGAGTCCATGATGATGACCCATCCTTTCGGAAAGTAGCGCAACAGCTCATCTTCAAATCACTTTTCAAACACAGACGCTTTCATTGTTCTGTCGTACATGCAGGGGCAAGCAAATTGCCTTCACATTGTGCCGTCCTCCTCCCCAATGCGGACATGGTGCTGGCTGCTAATACGAATATTGACGAGCTTTCCTCGTTTACTGCGTGCATATCGGCGATACCTTTGCGTCTGAATGTCGGTTTCATCGATATATATGAGCTTTTCTCTGGTGAAATAGCCAGAGAAAAGAAAGAAAAAAGCCTACGAAAAGGCGGGAAATATCGGGAAAATAATGAAATTACACTTGCACAATATGCAATAAAAAGGCGGGAAGTTTTCGGCGGCTTTGCTGATTTTCCCGCCTTTTTTTAATCCCGTTTACAACACATCGAGAGAAATAAAACGCTATCCTTACGAGGTAAATTACTCAAAAAGGAGATGATGCGGGCGGAAAAAATAAAACTTATAAGGATATGATTAATTCTCCGCCCGCACGAGTATTGCTGCACAAAACTCGCAATAAATAGCACTGTAGAGAGTAATAGCTACAAAATATCCAGGTACCCAAACAAACAACCAGTTTGCCTTTAGGAAAGCGAAGCGGACTTCAAATCCTGTATGCGGTTTAAGACCCTGCTTATGCAGTCCGTAAGGGAACACGGTCGGGCTGGCGGTTTTACGGTGAAATGCTTTGTCCCGCCGCGCATGTTTCATGGGGAAATCCACGCAATCACAAAAACGCGAGACCTTGACGGTCAAGAAATTGACCGGAACGCAATGCAAATAACCAAAAACGGCTATCAAAACGGACGCTGGCTCATTCATGATAAATAGTAAACCTGTTCGGAAACTTCCGTTTCAGAACAGGCTACCTTGAAATGCGAGTTCTAAATCGTGCTATTTGTATGATTTAGAACTCGCAGCCCTGTTCAATAAGGCAGTCTCGAACAGGGCCATTCATTTTCAAAAGGCTGCGACACAAACTACGCATGGAGCGCGGGCTGCTTCATCCTGTCGTCAAAAGACCTTGAAGCATTCAATCGAGTGTTGAAATCTTATGGAATTAAAGCAGGAGACGCAGTCGACGGCGTTTTACAGGAGGAAGTATGAAAGAAATGAGCATGAAAACGGTGAGTAACGTGATGGCGGGCGTGGGTATTGCCATTGTCATGGGTTCATTCATTTTGAATGCGGCGGGACTTACGCATATTGCAATGACAGATGCGCTTATGGCGGGCGGCTTTTGCAAGGGCGTATTTTTGCCGGTAGATTGCGGGCGGCGGAGAACGGTATTCGACAGGATATAACGGATATTCAGCCCGCGCGAGTTTGCATAAGCAAACTCGTAGAAAGACTGCGATTTTCACTATTCGGACAGTTATTGCCGGAGTCATTTTGCTGCGGAAAAATGCGCGGGCGTACGGTATGGAGATTTATAGCTACAAAGGAGTTACGCCTGCTGCAAGTTTGCATGAAGAAAACTTGCGGTAAAAGTTGATTTGTCAAGACAGGAATGGCGCGACATCAGGGTCTCAGCACGAAAGAAAAGTATAGTAAAGTAACGTTATGGAGGAATTG
>CAUTOZ010000013.1:0-28891 GCA_963539635.1 uncultured Treponema sp. | reverse complement strand
TCCAAACGCTGCAAAACTTATAGGATACGGGCGATAAATATCTGTACCAGAGATTTTCCCCCATTGTACAATCAAACCGTTCCCCAACTTTATATAACCGGCATTTTCATCGGCATTAAACGCAACAACCGGTACCAGCATATTCACGCCGTTGCCTGCATTAAATCCGCCTACGGTGTCGGCTTTTCCCCCGTCAGCTTTCGCGCTTCCGGCGGATTGTGCATATTTTACCGACTTTTCGTTATCCGGCGTATTGTTAACATTGCCTAATCCTACCTGAGCCGCCGTTACGCCATGCGGATTACCTTTATTATCCGCATGAGAAAAAAGCATTCTCGATAAAGAAGTTAGAGCTTCCTGCCTTTGCTGCGTTTCCTTGCGTATCTGGCTTAAAAGTTCATTGCAGGCGGCTACTATCGTATCTTTGTTTGTAGTGTTCAAATTGGTAAGCGTACCCGTTTTTTCGAGAATAATTTTTTTAATTGCCCCAGCAACTTGCCCTCCGGTGTTATCTGCGACAATTCCGCCCTCTGCAAGAATAGCATTTAATTCCGCTTCCATTGCAGTAACGCCCGCATTTAAGTCTGATATGCCTTTGGAATTTTTAGCCCATGCCCAGTTAAGCCATTCGGCGGGTAAGACATCAGCGGCTTGAAAGCCGCCGGAATATTTAGCCTGGTCAGGCGAAATCTTTGCCGCCCCCTCTCCAAATACCGGATATTTATCAAAGTTTTGTGTTTCAATCATAATCTCCCCCTATCTTCCTGAAACAATGAGAACCTGCGGCTCTGTCATTGTTCGATAAAATAACTGTGTTAAAATCCAGACATTTTTATAGTCGATGGACTTTTTATAATGGATAACAATATCCGCGTTTGCGTCAAACTCGATTGTATAGTCCTTGCTGATGACGGAGGCAATCATGTCAACGCTTTTGAGCGTAATGCCGTAGCGTTTTAAAACTGCGATGGATTTAAGCAATTTTCGGTACAGTCCTAACTCCATAAATCCTGTTTGTGTTTTGGTAACGGTAGAGAGCCGCCCGCCTAACACAGTTCCAGCCTCTGCAAGCCCGATACTCGGATCCGTTTCAAGCGGCAAGCCGCCGAGTAAAAAAATGTTTTCCGCATTAAATCCTTCAGGAACCAATGGATGCACATAGCCGATAATGCGCCCGATATTTTCAAGTTCCGTTTCGTTTGCGGTATCTATTGAAAGTCGATATAAATATTCTTGTATCGCCTGTGCCTCTGAAAAGCGTGCATTTTGAGCCTGCCCGAATGCACTGATGACGTTTCCGTTCATTTGCGCAGGATAGTATTTGCAGCCTCTCATATTCCTACCTGCTCAATGCTTATTGTTGCGTCGGCAATGCGCGGAATAACATTACAGCCGACTTCTACCATGCTTTTCCACGTCTCCCCGTCGAGGCTCACCTGCGTATATGCAACATTAGTATAGGTACATTGAATAAAAGGCTTACCGGTCAACAACTGCGTAACGCTCTGCCCGATAGTCCAGTCTGCACTTGAAATAATTAAATCGCGCTTAATTTGATTTCTGATATGCGTTCCGTTATCGGCTCCCTCTGAAAGCCATACGCGCACAAATATTATTTTTTCCCCCGCACGGTCAAAGTAGATAGGGATGCGCTGCCCGCTTGCGCTTACCCATTCTTGCATACGCGCAGGGTTAGGCGTTCCCGCGATTCCCATTTCGCTGTTTGCCGCATAAACGACATTGGCAATATCGCTGTCAAGTTTTTCTATTGCCCCCGCCGGAACGGTGAACGCCCCTTGTTTTGTGCAGATAAACAAAATGCGCCGCTGCTCTCCAGCCGGTATTTTTGTCTCTTTGCCGCAAACGAACGTATATCCCTGATACGATACGCTTGTATGAGCCGGTACCGTTGCCCCTGCGCTGTCGGAGGCGCGGACGGAAACAATCACGCTCGAGTGCGTCCCTTTTGCAACGGGGGAATTTTGCGTCGGCGCACTCATATAGGCGGCGTATGTTTCTGCTATTTTTTCTGAATTGCCGTGAATGACGATATACGCGGTGCGCGGCTTTATCGACACGCCGCCGGATAACGTAATGGGGCTTCTTGTATTGAAGTTGAAAAACACACGCGCATAAGACACGCCGGTTAAACTTTCTAATGCCCCTTTACAGCCGTCAAGTGAATAGCGGATTGTATCTCCAATAATAAGCCGCCGCCTCAATTCATTTGTCGTTTCTGCGGCAACGCCAGGAACGCTTGATTCCCGATTTTCCACGCTTTCAAGATTTGCAAATTGCCGGTCAAACGCTTTTACTTCTCCGCTTAAAACGGCTAACGGTCCTATCGTATCACAGACCGTTTCTAACACTTGCGCACTGCCTGCGCTTATTACCGCTGTTTCTTGTACGATAAAATTGACGTTGCCATACGGTGCTTTTGCCCCTTTGGGAATGGTACACGCGCCGCTTGCGGTGGATTTTACCGTTAATCGCAGAGTGGTATGGCTTCCAGCGTTTCTTGTTACCGCCGCTATTGGTAACAAGTTTTCTATTTGCGCATCATCGCACAACTCGATATTAAATGAGTTTATCGCGCGGGACAGTTTTTCATCGTTATCTGCAAAACGCTGTCCGTCCCCTAATGCCAAAAGATACAGCGCATTGGAATAACTTTTTTTAAGCTGGATGATGTTTCCATCTTTATCTTTTGCACCACTTTCTTGCAACAGTTTATTTACATTTTCGATTATTACGTCTGCGTGTTCGATTGCCGTTAAGGGTTTCCACGTCTTACCGCCCATCGTAAAACTCATACGCTTATGTCCTCCGTCTGCAATTTACCTACTTTCATAGTCAATCTGTCTTTTTCAATGCCGTATTCGGGGAAAAATGCGTCTTTATCAGCCTTATGCAGACTTTCGCGGATATAAAAATCTAATTCGCCGAATGTGATTTTTTTCGTTAGGAATTCCGTCCACGGTACTCCCGCTTCCGGTAATTGCGGGATAGTACCTTTAACTAAAAACCCCGCAATTGTTGCCGCCTGTAAATCTTCCTCATCATCGGAGACGATGGGGACAATACCGCCGTGTACCGCGCAATCCCATGTTATGCCGCTTACCTGTATATCTTCAGCCTGCATTTTTAAGTCCATCTCTAGCCCCCCGTTACTACCGTTGTCGTTTTTGCCGCGCTTATATCTATAGTCATTGGAGCAATTGGCGGACTGGTAGGACTTGCTGGAGCGGTACAAGTATGCGTATGCGTATTTAAAAGAGTAAGAAACTGTGTAAGGGCAGCGTTTAATTCCGCCCATGTTACAAACTGTTTTGCGTTGCCGTTGAGTTCGATCTTCTCTTTAGCGGTTATCGCGTATTTCTGGCATTCAAGTTCTGCATTCTGCGAGGCGGAAAGTTTATAGCTTTTGCATTCGGTAGTAACTGCGTCATTTGCCGTAAGCGTAAGCGCGCCGTCTTTTATGCGGGCTTTTACCTTTGCCTCATCATTAAAGGCGCATAAGGGAAAGGCTTTAAGCGTTTCGCGGGCGTAGTGCAGATTTGACGCGCTTGCCTCCGGCGTGTCTATGTCCGCGCTGTTTTCTATAAGCGTTTTTAAGCCCAGTAACAAGACTTTATCCCCTTTTTGAATGTCCCAGACTACCGAAAAACCTGTGCCGGAAAGAGTGAGGACTTCTATATTTTTTGTTTCCATCGGGGGCAGTACCGAGCCGTCAAGCATGGTCAACTTTTTGGCGTGGACAACGTTTATTGTGTTATCCCCGTTTACTTCTTGTACTATTCCGTAGTCGAGGATAAAAAAACTGGCAAGGATGGACTTTATTAAATCCCTGTCCGTAAATTGCGCAGGCGTATTGATATAACTCATAAAACATCGTCCCGCGTTATGCCGTCGATTATCATTTCATTTGCATTGCCGACAGTCGAAAAATGAAATTGCAATATTGTAATTTCTATTGCAGACTGCGCTTGTGTAAACGTTTTCAAGTATTCGGTTGACTGGTAATATGTGGAATTGAATGTTACAACGTCACCTGGCTTTAACAGCGGTTCCCATGGAGCAATTATTGTGGCGGACGCTAAAAGCCCTTCTGCCCCCGATTTTATAATAGGCGGACTAGAAAGAAAGTGAAGATGATGGACTGAAAGCGGCGCGTCTTCTCCGACTACATAGGCAACAAGAGCGCCGCTTCTTTGCGTAATTGCCAATCCGTCAAAACTTGCTTTTAGGTGCGAAATTGCGTCCTTGCATGTCCCTTGAAATTGTAACGCCTCATTTGAAGTTAGTTCCATTGCAGTTTTCGACAACACCGGCGGCTTAAAACCTAGTTCATTTGAAATCATGCTTAACGCAGTTTCAAGCCGATAGCCCTTTTCCAGATTCATATCTATTATTGTGGTAAGCCATTTTACAGTTTCACCATAGGTACAATGAATAACTGTTGTGCTTTCTGGTCCCGGCGATTCTTGGTGCATGTAGGCGATACTTGCTTCAAGCGTCAGCCGTTTTTTATTTGCATACCCCGCATAAACGCGGATTTTATTTGTATTTGATAAAACGCCGTCAAGATACAGATTTTTGACGGTTATATCAAAATCATTGGGTATGTCGCTGCCGTATAAGGCGCCGGTTAAAGTGATATTCGGTTTTCGCCCGAATTGAGGACACTTGAGCGCGGCTATCGTATTGCCGCCGGCATCGCAAAAATCTATGTCTATAATTTTGTTAAAATTCGCTAGTCCCATGTTAGTAAATACAACTCCGTAAAAAATAATGATGATTTTCCTATGTCCGGCATTTCCGTCTTAAATACAAAACCGACGTCCGTATTTCCGCTTCCAGATATGACATTGGGGTATACGCCGATTTGCCGCACTATGCCGTCTGGCAGCGTTACCCAGCATTGCCATCTGTCTCCGAAAAATCGAAAATGAAAAGAGAATGTTCCTTTTTCCGTCATACAGTCAAACATAAAGTTTTCTGCATTCGTACTTTGTGGAAACGGGATTTTTTCAACTGCCTTTATTTGTCTCATACTTCTTAGCCGCCTCTATAATGCGGAATGAAAAATGCTTAATTATGAATTGCGTATTCCGCATTCTGAAATTAGTCCTTATCTCCAAACCGAATTTCTTTAATCTTGTCCATGACGATAGACAAATACACAGGCGAAAAACACGCGGCAATGCCCAGCCCTGAAAAAAGCACGTCGTTTACGGATATCGCCGCCGGTTCGCGAATGAACTTAAACGCGCTCCAACCTGCTATCCACAATGCCGCTATGAGTTGGCTTTTAAGAGAAATGGGCTTTGCCTGCAATTCATGTTTTGACGTTTCCAGCACGTCATCGCTCGGTTCCTCTTGTATGTCCGTATACTTTTTCATACGTGTTTACCCCTTGTCGAAACGGTAACATACCGTATATTCAAGAGACACAACAAAAATCGGCGGATTGTGCGGGTCAAAGACAACGGAGCCGTACCGGTTTACTACGCGAAAATGCGTCTTGCTCGGTCCCGATTGCCGGATTTTTTGAATGAAATGCTCCGCCCGCCTATCTTTGACGCTTTTGTACCAATTCATAACGCCGTTTTTGAACGTTGCAACCTCTATAAACCGCCCCGCCTTGCCCAGCATTTTAAGCGCAAGGTTCGCGACGGCGGCGGAGTTTAATACGCAGTCATCTTCCCCGTTGCGCATTCCGATAAAGCCTTTTTCTTTTGCCGCGTCCCAGAGCGCATTTATCTGTTCAGCGGACAAAACCGCGTCAGTTTCCGTCTCCGCAAGATTGAGCGCGCTGCGGAAAAAGCACCCGATTTTTTGAATAACCGGATAAAGTCGTGCGTCGTTTTGAAAAATGTAGTTCATTGCGTTCCCCCTTACTTACTCAATCCAAACTTTAAGGCGATAAATGATAATACCGCACCAATCACGAACTTAAAGGTTGCGTCAACTATCTGCTTCCATCTATCCGCCCCTTGTATTGCAGGGCGTATTTCAAGGTCTTTTATACGATTGCCCTGCGTATTGACGACTTCCGTCAATTCTGCAAGTTTGGTCTTCATAAGATCTAATTCCCTTTGCTGCAATTTGTCGCTTATTACAACATCTTTAAGCTGTGAAAGCGTTTCTTCCAACTTGTCCAGTCTGTAATTGATTGTTTGAATGTTGCTTTCGTTTTCCATGTATTACCCCCGCTTATATAGTCATTTTTGTTTTGCGGAGAATTGGCGGGGAGAAAATTACGTGCAGGGGGGATTACGGTAAAAAATAAAGTGTAATAAGTTTGCTTGTATACAGGGCGTAAAGCCCTGTATGTTTTTTGTTAATTCGTTTTGACTTTCAAAACCCAGCGACAATAATCCTCTTCATACTCGTATGAAAAATCAAGTAATCCATGCCCGCATTTCTCGCATAAATCTGCTATGCGTGAAAGAAATTCGACATATCCGAGTTTCTTTTTCTTTTTCGTATTTTCCATAAAAATACCTCCGCCCTTATAGTCATTCTGTCGGCGGCGGAGAATATAGTTTGAAAGATATAACGGAAAGCCGCCGACACACGGTTTCTTGCCAAAACGTGCGGGAAAATGGAGTTTAGCGGGATTCTTATCTACTGTAAAACTATGAGAAAATTGCAGCAAGGCAGGCGTTAAATAAAAAAGCCCGCCGCAACCCTCCGGCGGACAAATTTATTTAAAGGAATGCTTATATAAGATATTTTTTTACCCACAAAAGAGCCTGTTCCCATGCAAGTTTGAATGGGACGCTTTTTTCTAGCGCAGCTTTATTTACATACTCTCTATATAATGAAACACCCCGAATATTTACTTTCTCATCAGCATCATTTATAAGCATTTTAAATTCTTGTTGCTTTTCTGGTTTAAAGTATTCATCAAATAATTCTTTTGAGAACATTAGATGTTTGAATAATTCATCATATTTTACGGTATCGCCATCTCCTTCTAAACGATAATGTTCATCCGTTAGTTCAGGAACTATTTCGATGGCATAATCTTTTTCATTTAATGCTCCAAAGAAACGATTAAGGGCTTCCGTATTCAAATCATCAATTTTACCTGTAAGGCGGCGCTTTAATATACCATCTCTTTGTGAATCGTTTGTTGTAGCCGTAAGCAAGTAAAGCATTGCCATAAAATGGCAAAATTCATGAACTCCAACTATTTTTACTCTTTCAAGAGTGTTATCGCTGTATAGAGAATCTTTTAATACTATGTAGCATTTAATAAGCCCATTCTTTGTTTTTTGGCAAAAAAACATTCCGTCAGATTTCTGTAAATCTGCACGCAGTACAATAATAATCCATTTATCAATATTAAGCATATCAAGATGGTCAAATTCTGCAAGATATACTTCTCTTTGATTTTCTTTTTTACGTAGGCTTAACTGAATAAGCACAGGCCTAAAAAAACGTACCGCATCAGTAATATTGGTACGGTACGCATTCGGTGGTGTCATTTAACTAACCTCTCCGAAGAGCATTTCTACGCTCTTTTTTTGCATTTTGTAATTCTTTTATGTGGTTATACATTTCTTCGTCGGATTGAACATTCATATTTGCTTCAATCGCATTCAAGGCTGTTATCACGTCTTCCTTTACCGCCGTTCCTGCACCATCAAAAGCAATAATATCCAATTCTTCAAAACGCTTGGTAATATCTGTACTTTCCATTGAACGCATAATGGCTTCCTCCTCACTAATACAATTTAGCTTATTTATTAAACCTCCCCAATTAAAAATAAATAAGCTATATCTTTCATAACTATATCGGAAAAATGATACATGTACCAGAGTACATAACCATCAACTCAAAACAACAAGCCCACACTCCATAAAGCGCGCTGCGCTTTTTATTGCTATATGTTCTCCATATGTAGCACTGCCAGCGGAAAACGCAAAACATTCTAATTACTTTTTTACCAGCCCGCCATAATTGTCGCGGCTATATCGGTACCGACTTTTGCCGCAAGCGTTGTGCCCTGCGTAACGGCGTAGCCTATTGCGGATCCGCTTGAAGGGATTGCCGCCATCGCGCTTTCGGTCATTTGGGAAAGCAGGTCGTCCATCACGTTTATTTCTTTAAGCGTCATGGCAAAAGGCGTTTTATTGCGGCAATCGGCTTCTGTTTTTACCGTAAGCGACTGGATTACAACGCGCCGGTATAGTTGCGCGTCTATGTCCTTGAAAATCAATATATAGCCCTTTTGGAATGCGTTGCGGATGAGCCACGAATTAAGGGCTGCGAACGGCGTATACAAGTTTGTCGACTCTACCGCGGCATTGCCAGGGATATAGCCGGTAAAGTTCCATGTCCAAGACTTTGGAGCGACATTATCGGCTATGTTCTTTTTGCCGGACGCCGTAATAACAAGGCTTTCGCTTACGTCTGCGCTTCCTGTCTGCTGATGGGTTTGCGTTTCCAGCGGAATTGCAAACGGCGCGCCCTGCGTTAACCCCTCTTTTGTTATGCCGAGATTTATGAGCATGGGGGAGTTTAACAGCGTCTTTACAAGCGATAATGCGGTCGGATTCCCGTTTACAACCAACTGAGATAGTTTAACCATGCTTGCCGCTCCTATTATTTATTCATTGCATAAATCCGGCTTGTATTATTATGCCGCATACAGTAGGATAGTATCTGGAAACGCGCGAAGAACAGAAAGGGCAGCTGCCTGGTCTCCGTCGGTAACGGCGCCCATTATGGAGGATTGCCCGCCCTCCCGCGCGTTTTGTCTTTTCATTTTATCAAACCCGCGCCCATTTATCATACGCCAATCGACAATTTCAAAATATTCTTTTTCAGGGTCGGTATCTATGTTTGTCAAATAGTAATAATCCCCATTTTTCATAAGCGAATAATAATGCGGGCGGCTTTTAGGCTTTGCCTGTATGATATAGTCATTTTCATACAATGACTTTGCAAGCACAATTTTACGTGTTGCCGCCATTTCGGGATGCGCAATTATATTATGCTGCATGATATTCTTTTTGAGCAGCACCTTTTTGGGCGGCAAGTTGAGCGCAAGCCATGCCGCTGTGCGTATTTCCGGCAATTCATAACTATATGACGGACTAATGAACTCTTCTGCCGGAATATCGTCAACGCTTGCGGCAGAATATATTTTATTTCCGAGTTTGTCGCGTTTGCTTTTTATTTCATCAATACGCCCATCCATGCTTGCCGCCTTTAATAATCCTGCTCATGGGGGACGTAGACGACTACGGCTTTATCTTTGATTATGTTGTCATATATGTATACGCGCGTGTCGTCGTTGTAGTCGTAGATGGTGAGAGTGCCAGGGGCTTTTTGATTTTTTTTAGCAATACAACTAATACTATCAAAATCATCAAATACCTCTTCCCCATGTTCTTCATACTCATAAGTAATACGTGATAGCATTATCTTCATGGTAACATCAAATGCTTCTTGCGATATATCTTTTGGTATTGATTTTTCCGATTTAATTATAGGGTATGACAATAATACATTACCTAATTTCTGTTTTAGTGCTAATACTTTTTTTCGATTGATAATATAGCTAATTGCATTTAATGAGCCATATTCATTAAATAAATCATCAAGTGCTGAGTGTCGTTTTAGATATTTGTGTGATACAGCACCCCATTTTTCAGAAACTGGGTTATATTTTACCATTGCACCAAAATCTTTGTTTAAGTAATAACATACTTTAACTCGTTCGCCTAAAATTACAGCGTCAGCAATATACACATTTTCTTCTGGTCTTATATACCCATTAAAAAATGTTGTATCTTGTAATGATAACGCTGTGTATTCATAAATATCTATATTGCTTTGTATTTCTGTAATATTTGAATACCATTCAATGCCTTTATAGCCTGTCTCCGCAAACAGGAAAACACTAAAAAATACCATTAAAACTAACATAAAAATCTTTTTCATCATTCAACCTCGTAAAATAAATTATCGCATACCTGTCATAAGCGCAAGGCGGCGATGCCCTTCTGTCATTACCTGCTTGAGCGCGTCATAGGCGCCGGAATGGGCTTGTTCTTTGATTGTCTGCGGCAATAAGTCCGTTGGAGAAGTGATATTGATGGTTTGATTGATAACAATATCCTGCGGCGCGTTCATGGTGTGCTGGTGTATAAGGCTTTCCGGTATGAATGCGCTTGCTAAGTCTCCAATATTGCGGGCGGCAAACACCCAATCATCGGGGGCAACTTGCGTAATTTGCCCGTTGGGGTGGATTATGCCGTCTTGAATGGAGCCTGTAAGGTTTATATATCTTGAAAATTTCTCTAAGCCTAAGTCTTTCGCTTCTTGTTGCATATCAGGAGACAACTCATTCAAGTTTACTTTGTTAAAAGTATTGCCTTTCATTGTCAATTGTACTAGTTGTTCACTTAGTTTTATTATTCTTTCATTTTCTGCTAGAGATTGTGCGCCGTTTATTCGTGCATTTCCAATCTGGAACTCTGTCCCTACCTTTTTCCCTGCTGTATAAACAACATTCTTGGTAGAATTCCATAACTTTAATAACCCCTTATCGTTTTTATTGATTTCTTCTTGTCTTTCTACATATTGCGCGCTTATCTCATCCAGTTTCTCTTGTCTCTCGTTATATAAACTTTCTCCCAGTATTGTTTTTCCTGCGTGTTCTTTGTGTTCTTCTACAAGCCGCTGTCCTTCTGCTATGGTTGCAGCGTCTCCTCGTTCTTTTCCTTCTTGGATTTTATTATAACCGTCTATCATGCCTTGTAGATCGCTTCCAACATTCAATGTTTCTTTTACCGCGCCCCCTATTTTTGGGGCTAACCACTTTGTTATTATCTCAACTGCGCTCACTACTTTCCCGACGCCGTCGGCAATCGTGTCCAGCGTCTTTTTTATCGTGTCTTTGTTGTTGTAAAGAAAATCGTTTAAGTCCTTTAATACGGGGGTAAGTTGTGCGGCTATATTGCTTCCAAAGTCAAGGGCATACGACTGCGCTATAGTCGTTGTAGTGTTTAATTCGTTTTGAAAGCCCAATGCCTTTTTTACGCTCGTTTCGTCAACCGTGCTTATGCCGTCAGCCTTTTTCATAACAGTCCCTACGGACATGCCTGTTAAGTTTAGGCGGTTTAGAAAATCTGCGCTTGCCCCTCCGAGTAAATCGGATATGAAGATACCGGCGGCGGTTTTGTCTTTCACTGCCTCTGCCATCTGCATAAGGGTTAAAAAGCGTTGGTCGGCATTCATTGCAATAAACTTTTCATGCGTTATGTCTTCAAACTCTTTGTTTGTCTGCGCCGCTTCTTGGCGCAGACGGGCAAACGCCGTTGAAACTTCGTCTATCTTGTCCCCTTTGACATTCATGCGCTGGATTCTATTTTCAAGAGCCGCCATTTCGTTTGTAACGCCTTTAGAGTCCGCGCCTAAAAGTTTTACCGACACGCGAATTCTATCCATACTGTGGGCGGAGATACCGATAGCGTTCGCTAATGCCGCCTGTTCGGTTTGCGTCTTGCTTGCGCCTATAGAAATTGCGCCCAATCCCGCCGCAATAATAGCGGAACTGTTCCGCACCGTTCCGACAAGGCGGGCAATGCTGTTAGAAACGCTGTCGCTGGACTGCTTCGCCTTGTTAAAACTGTCATGGTCGGCTTGCATTCCTAAAGAAATATGATAACTGCCTAAACTGGTATCACTCATTGTAAAGTTCCTTTAATTCTTCATGCGCCCGCAGGCATAAAACGCCGTCGGACAATTCTTCAAGGGAAAGGGGTGCGCGTGCGTACTCTTTGCAAAAAGCAAAATAAAGCCAGAGGAACGGATTTGGGCAGCGTTTATTGATAATCCTCTGGGCTTTAATGCTTTTTATGCCGTCTGTTCTCCGGCTTCCCGCGTCTTTGAAAGCCGGAAGGATTTTTTTACGACATACCCATACACGCAGTCGGTGAGCGCAATAAGGGCAAGCGGCTCTTTTTCAAAGAGCGGGAATGCGTCGAAACTGTCGTCCGAATTTGCCATGTAAAACTTTTCAAGGTCTCCATTGGGGCAGGTAACTTCAACGGTTTTTCCGGCAACGCAAATGCGCGTAAGGCGGATTTTAGCCTCAAAAGAAGAGTCTCCGAGTGCGCGGCACACTTCATACGCGGCGGCGTTGTTTATGCCGTCTGGGAAGGTGATTTGAAAGCCGTCAAGATACGCGCCGTTAGTTTTTGCCGCGTCTTGTACAATCTGCTCCATGCCTTTTTCATAGTCTTTGTGGGTAAGCGTCAATTCTTTTGTTTCTTTCATAGTGGTATTCCTCCAAAAGTGTAGTGTGTTGTCAAAAAAGCCCGCCGCCGCTTTATGCCGCATACGGCGGGCAAGTCTCTCTCCGATATCCGCTTTTAGCCGTGCTGCCTTGCCGTTTTAGTCCTCGCGGCTCTCTCCATAGTTCCAGACAATTTGGTTCTCTGGTACATCATTGCCTTGTACGTTAAGCGGGGGGCTGCTTTTTACCGTGCAGGTGTAGAAAGTCATGCTTTCCGTCCTGCCGTTTACTTCCTGCGTGATTTTGATAACCCCGCCGCGAGAATCTCCGACACGCTTTAGATAGTTTGCAATGGAAACCATGTCCCCTTCGGTCGCAGTCTTTACAACGTTGAAAGTAAGAGTTCCCGCCCCGTTGTTATTGGTGATGGTAACGGTGTTGCCGTTCGCCAATGCTACGATTTTGGAACTATCCATAGCCTGCTGCGCCTGTATCATCTGCGATTCCAGTTTAAAGCCTTCGATAGAAGTAGGTGCGCCGCCGTTTATAAGCGGATGAATGAGCGTAACAGTAACCTGTCCCGCCGCAATTACAGAATGTTCAGCCATATTAAAATCTCCTTAAAATTAAGCATTACGCATTCTCAATTTTTAATTATCTTGTCGGCTGCGTAATGTAGAGTGTCCCGTAAACGGTAACGGTACGAACGCCGTCGATAAAGTCCGCTTTCCACGCATTGGGAACGGTGATACTGTCCCCCGATTTCTGCAATTCGGAAAAAGGGGGAGCGGTAAGGGCAAAGTTAGAAAGCCGCCCCATGTCTAAAAAGTCTTTGACGATATTTTCCAGAATGAGCAAAATGCTTTGATAGGTTTTGTTATTGCGAAAAGTGTTCATCCTGCTCATGAAGTTGGCGGTCTTTACCTTGCACATATAGGTTATGTAGGCTTTAATCCATTCCGCCCCTACGCTTGAGCCGTTTGTGTACAAAGAACCTTCAGTAACAACGTTTTCCGTGCCGTCGCCGACATAGGTGTTGTACCCGATTTTCTGCTTGTCTAATGCGGCTTTTTGCGTTGCATTTAAGTTTTCGCGCTTGCCCTCTGCGTCGAGTTTGCCGGAGGCTTTGATAGTCGAAAAGGCAACCATGTCAACGCTGTTGCCGACTGGCGTTCTCGTTGTGTTGGCAGCGCTTAGTGTTTTTCCCAACTGTGCAAGGGCGGCGTTAATTGCCGCGTCGGGATTGTAGACAATGCGGTACGTTCCCGCCGTTTCTTTTAATGCGGTAACAAGGGGACTGTTGCCTGTCAAAACAGAGCCGTCCGCCGTCCCAATCCACAGACGCGAATACAGTGTGTCGGCTGCTGCTGCGTTGCATAATGCGGTCTGTAAGGTGATATATGCCTCATCTTCTGCAATGCCAAACTTGAAATAAGCATAGAATTTAAACTTTTCATACACCTTTTCAAGCGTGTTATCACTTGCGCCTGAAGCATCGTCATAGATTGCCGCCCCTGCGCTTACCGCCTGTGCGCTTTCAAAAAAGGGTACAAGCCATGTTTTAAGCAAGCCGCCGGTTAATACGCCAAAGTTTGACGAATTAAGTTCCGTAAGGGTTCCTGCATCCGGCGTATCAACACCAGGCAAGTAGACAGCCGCTTTGGATTTGGGCAGAAAAATTAACGCGCGGCTATAGTTTTCCCCCGCCATCGGTTCAATCACCGACTCTATAGGGAATTGAACATTAGTCTGCGCAACCGAACTATTAAATTGTGCCATACCGTTTACTCCGTAAAAAATGAGATAGTCATACCTATAGTCATTTTAGGAATTGCGGATATTCCCGCCGGCAGAAAACGGGGGCATTCTGTCCTGTGCAGTGTCCATGACGTGGTACCACAAAACGCGGATAGAAACATTCCACGCGGTAACGGTATTCAATCCATCTTGAAAAAACGGGGAACTTTGCGCCTGCATTCCGCTGTACATAAGCGCACCGCGTACGTCTGCAAATGCGCGCTGAACATCTTCGCGTAAGGTCCAGAATGCAACGCTTTGGGCTATTTCTTCAGCCTGCTCTCCGACAAATTGCAGGTCAATCGTTGCAATTTTCTGCGTTGCCGCACTGTTGATTTTGCCGTCTTTGCTTTTAGCGTAAAAAGGGACGGTAAGCGGCGTATTGGATCGGATAACGTAAGCGCACCACGTATCGGGCGCGTTGTCTGCTTCTTGCGGGTTATACCAGTTGCCCTGCTTAGGGACAATAAATTGTTCGTCAACTGAAAGAATGCGAGCCAGTATTCCACGCAGTGTTTTTTGATTTAATTCCGTCATTTCCGATAACCTTTTCAAGTGAGTATTTGAGAAAGCCGCCTTCATACGCCCATGCGCTTACGCCTTTAATGCGGTACGTATCGGTTTGTATGCGCGTAAATAAGCCGGTAAGGTTTTCGGCGTTCGTCCACAACTCATAGCCAGAAGAGACAGCGAGATTCCCGCCGTTTTCTTTAATCTGCTTTCCGGTTGTGTGGTGGAATATACCGCGAACGGAAAATTGACTTTTTCCGTCAACCGTCCATCCGCCGTTTACCTTCGCTTCCATCTTGAATACATTGACTTTTCGCAGCTGTTCAGGAAAAGCGATAAGCATATCGCCGTAAATACCGCTCATATTGCGCCCCCGTTTCCAGAGGCTTTTACGCCGCCGTCCCCGCCGCTTCCAGTCTTTTTTGCCGCTTCCACAACATAGGTAAGTGCGCCCATAAGATTCCCGCCGTCAATAAGCGGGGTATCGGAGCCTTTTATTTCGATGGTAAAACTGCTGTTCGGCGCACTGTTTTTGTAAAAGTCGCCTCTTACCAGTTCCTGCACCCCGCCAACCGCCATCGTCCCGATTTTGTCCCAGTTTGCACCTGTCCCCATGATGATTTTCTGCGCTTCTTTTGCTAATGCCTGGCTCAATTCCTTTTTATTCGCTTCTATGCCGTCGGTCAAAAAGGGGCGCGCAGGCGTACGGTTTGAGCCGAAATGCAGTTCCCGCGCAAGGTCTGAAAGTTCAACGTCGCTCGTAACGCTTGAAGTTTTGCGCGCCCCGTTTTCGTCCGTTTCGTGGATTGTTTCAACGTGCATTTGTCCGCTCGGCATTCCGACAAGAATTCTTGCCTCACTGTCCCGCAATAAGTTCTTGATTTTTTGGAAGTTTACCGTGCTTTGTAATACCGCCTTTATTCCGCTTTTAAGCATAAATGCCGAACCTCTCAGGCGCACTTTGCAGCATCATCAAGGCTTTTTGTCCGAAAACATTGGAATTAAGCTGTTTAATGCCTTCCTGCGCTTCCATATCAACAAATGAAAGAGAAGTACCTCCGACGCTTTTAGAGGCAAGTGCCATGCCGCCGTTGCCCATAACCCCTACTGCACGGGCGGGGTACATATCCAGCAAGTACCACGCCGTTATAAGGTTCATGCACAACGTACGCTTTGCTTCCCGCAATTCAGGCTTTAGACACCCCCAGAGCGTCAAAACGCCCGCATACATAGCGGAAACCGCCGTATATGCGCCTTCGATTTCCGCATCCGTCATATCGGGGAAGTTTGCGGCAAATTGAAAATCAATCTTTCGCACCGTTTTGAGCGTCCTCTATCGCTTTGATTAAATCGGCTTTTTTGACATTGGTAACTTTTTCAATACCGAGCTTTGCGGCGTATTCCTGCAATTCCTTGTAATCCATTTTGGAAAGGTCGGGATTTGCAGACGGCTCATCCCCCGCCGATGTTTTTTCCGCGTCTGCATGCGTGTCTCCGCCGGTCTCTGGCGTTTTTCCGTCTGCGCTTTCAGCGTTTTTCGCTTTCAATGCGGCAAGTTCTGCTTTCAGCCGTTCATTTTCTTCATGCGCCTCATTTATGAGCGTCGCGGACGGCTTATAGCTTTCCGGCAATTTATCCAGAATGCGGTATTTTTTCATGTTTACAAGGTCATTGAACATCGGTTCTGCCGCTTTAAGCGTTTCGATTTCCGCATCCTCAAAAGCGGCAATGTTGCGTAATTCCCCGTCCGCGTCCTTTGACGGAATACCCTTTCCGATACTCGAATAAGTAACCGGATATTGATAAAAACTTTGTACGTATTTCATTTAATAACTCCTAAAAAAAAGATTGTGCAAGGCAGGGACTATAAGCCCTCGCCTGTTGTTTTTAAGCATTCACGCCGAAGCCCGAATACACCTTAACAGCCTGCGAAACCGGCGCAAATACGCCCGCATAGCGGCGTAATACTGCGTGCTGCTGGTCATAACTGTTCGGGTAGACCGGATAGGCAAAGTTTTCAAGCGGAATACCGGCAAGTAAAATGTCTTGTTTTTCGTCGGCGGGACCTGCTCCCACTTCAGGCGCGGTAATAACAAGACGGTCAAGCGCGGACGGATTAAGTTCTGTTTTTGCCGCAAGCAGCGGATCCGAATAAAACTCAATTTTGGGCTTTCCGCCGGATTTTGAAACGCCTGCTTCAAAGTTTTCAGAAAAGATTGCAAGCGTACCTTTCGGATTGAACTCATCGGAGTACGCGGTAGAGGTCAAAAGGTTATACGCCTGCGGAGCCATCGCCACGCGCACAATGTCAAACTTGTTATAACTTGCGTCCATAAACTCGCGGATTGCCTTTGCAAGTTCCTTGTACATTGTGCTTCCCTTTTTCGTATTCGCGCCGTCATCGGCAATCTGCTTTAAGGTATTGTCGCTCCACGTGGTAATGCCGTTTACATCAAACAAGCCGGTCGTGCCTGTTTCTGCATTGCCGAAATAAGTCAGGTAGTCGGTTATCATGTCGAGAACATACTGCGCATACCGCTGTTTTTCCGCCATCAAAGAGCCTGCAAAAGGCGCACCGTTGCCGTCCGCCGCCCGCTGCGTTTCTTCGACAGTGAAATTGAAAAAGATTTTAATATTGATAATCTGCTGTACCATCATGCCGGCTTGTACGTTGACATTCTTTTTCAAGTTTGCGCCCGCCGTTCCTGCACTTGCAAGCTGCGCCCATCCAGAATAGGAAGCAAGCGGCAATGCTTGCGTTTCCGCCCACGGGTTGCTTCCCGTCTTGCGTTTTACAAGGTCGCGGGCATGGGAATACAAAAGCGGCTGTCGGTACAGTTCAGGGAAAAAAGAGGCATTCCATGGGCTTATCATCTGCATGTTGATAAGAGGGGCTGAGTCGGCGGTCAAAGACGTGCGAATGCCGCTTTTAGAAAATACCAAGTCGTATTTTCCCGTCGTGTGATTGTACGCAGGGCGGATATTTACATTCCGCGCGTCTTTTTTGTAGAGCGCCTCTAATTCCGCCGTAAGTCCAGAGGACGCGCCAATCATCGCGGAGTCTCCTACAAAGGTCGGATTTTGTACCGCACCGGCGGGAATGCCGTGAGCGGGGTCGCTTGCAAGCCCAATAGAGAGGGTTGCGTCGCTTAAAAGTGCGCTTGCTTTAGAATTGCCGTTTACCAGAAACTGCGCCGCCTTTGCTAAGTGTTTCATGTTTTTTGCACATTGAATAATCATTGATTTACCTCTCAAAAAAAATTAGTCCAGATACAAGAGCGCACCGTTATCAACATCTACGCCGCGAACACTTGCATTTTTCAGTTCAGTCCAGCCGGAGGGCGCGGAGGCAGACTGGGCAACAAACTCGACAGCCCCCGTATCATCCTTAAAAATCACCTTGCACCCGATAGCCGCATCAAGCGCGCCGCCTGCGGTTTTACTCCAGCCGGAAACCCACAAAAAGCCGTGATTGATTGCCGCACAGGGTAAGCCCTCAAGGTATGTATCCGAATGCGCAGGCGCGTTTTGCGCGATTGCGTCATCAAATACGGAAATTCCGCGTATGACATTGCCGGAAACGCATCCCTTTTTAAAATCATCCGGCGTATCAGGATGAGCCGATACTACAATGCCAAAAGGCAGATTTTCCCCTGCAATGCCTCCAAGCTTTAAATAGCCTTCCTGCATAGGGATTGCCTGCGCACTGATTTTTGCAGAACCCTTAAAACCGATACTTAAATCCATGTTCTTTTCCATAGCTTATTTACCCCCTTTAGCCATGTTGAAAAGGTCGGACAAGCCGCCTTTTTGTGCTGCGCCATGCAGGTTTACGGGAATATGCGGCGCATGGTCGGAAACCGCACCGCCGTTTTCGTCATCTTTCTTGCCGCCAGAGTCCGCATTTCCGCCGTCTTCTTTTCCGCCGTTTTCGCCGGCATTGTCATCTTTGCCGTCATCGTCGGTTGTGCCGTTTGCCGCGTCCTGCTCCGCGCGTTTTTTGCAGTACTGGTAAATCTTTTCGTATTCCTCGTTTACCCCGTTATCGTCGCTTGCTGCGATTTTTGCGGCGGTACCGAGTGCGCTTCCCGCCGCTTTTCCGGCTGTCTCAACGGCTTTGGTAATATCCGCGTCTTTGGGCTTACCCTCGCCGTCGGGGGCGGTCGTCTCTTGCACCGCTTTTTCCGTGTTGTCATCGCCCCCGTTTTCATCCGCCGTTTCGTTTCCGCCGCCGACTGTATCAGGCGCGTCTTTCAAGGCTTGTTCGCACAAACTCTCATACAGCGTTGCAACGGAATCCGCCGCTTCCTTTGCGACTTCAGGCGATTGCTCTTTTACCGCCTTAAAATCTTCAAGGAAACGAATGAGCTTTGACTTTTCTTCCCCGTCAGGAATATCGCCGGTCAGCGTTTTTAATTCCTCTACGCGGCTTGAAACGCCCTCATCGGTCAATTCGTCCTTGCCCCTTACAAGGTCGTCGAGTTTGGTTTTAAACTCATCCGCGCCGGCATCGCGCGTCATAAGATGCCGCCTTGCTGCCATAAACAGCCCAGTAAATACTTTCATGTATTTTACCTCCACGGTTCTATAGTCATTTTTGTTTTTACGCCTGTATTCCGTATATCCAGCGTTCGACTTCACCCTCTGGTACGCCGTTTTTGTACTTTTCTTTTATTGCTGCAAGTTTTTCTGCGCGTTTTTTTTATCATCTCATTTTTCAGCTGCTGTATATCGTCTTTCTGCAATGCGCCGCTCTGGAGCTGCCCGAAATATTGATTGTACGTTAGTCCGAGTTCTTCCCATACTCGCACGGCGTTTGATTTTCGTTTCTGCATTTTTATACCCCTCATTTTATTTATCTCCGTCAAAGGAAATGGGGCGGGTACGCCAAAAGCAAAACGCACCCGCCCGCATATTCAAGGAGTACCCATATAGTCATTTTGCAAATTGTGAATACGGCATTCCCAATTCCCCACTGTTACGCGCCGCACCAGTCGAATACCGTGCCTTGCACGCACTCAAATATGTTCTTGCGCGTTTTAGTGTCATGGGCTATACTATTTTTAGGTTGCGGTGAGGTCTCCGCCGTGTAATTTGTATCGGAGCTAGTGGTCGCGGTACTGCCCTCTCTTTCATAGCTGGTTACTACCCATACTTTAGATTTTTTATTCCATTGTCTTTTTAATCCAACTTGAAAATTACCTTTGATGATTTTTAATCGTTCATTTTCTTTATCAATTACTTTTCCATTTGATATAGCGTCTCCGAGTTTTTTAGCCGCTTCTATGCCGTGCTTATCAACGATATGCGATAGTCCGTAACCGGTATGTTCTTTTTCGTTGAGTACTTCACCCCAAACAATATCAATATCGCCAATATCTTCGCGCTTGAATGCGCCGCGTACCTGTCCGCCTTTGTTTTTAAGAAGGAAGTCAACGGCTTGCTGTCCCGTCCCCTTGTATTGCGGATAATCTTTTTCAGGGTAATCGTCAATCTCTTTATCTTTTTTGTTATCTCCGCCTCCCCCGTCATTGCCGACAAACTGCCCGTTGTCATCGGAATGCTGCGCGCCGTTGGCGTCTTCTTTATCGCGCGTCGTATGTACCATATGTACCATGTCGAATATGGTAGTTTGCGCGGGCTGTGCGTCGAGTACGCGCGCTTCTTGTCCGCCCCTGCCTGCGGGAAGCAAGGCTACATGATTTACGCTTTTTATCTCTTGCATGACTATGTCGTATTCTTCCCCGTGAGGACTTGCTCCCTTCTGCCATACGAAAAGCGCAGCATAGCCAGGACTTAATTGTATTTCTCCGCGCGCATACGCCTCTTTCGCTTCGTTATCGTAAAGTAAGACGTTGCTTCGAATGCCTACCTCGTCCGCGCTTCCTATGTAGTCGATAAAAGGATTCTCACCCGTATAGCCGATAACAAGGTCGCGGAAATTGGAACTGTCAACTGTCGTCGGCGGGTGGTGATGGGTAAGGGGGAGTAACTTAAACTTTTGGCAAGCCGCCGCTAAAACGCTTGCCGGCCGGTATACCCTATAGATAGACTTTTCTTCTACCCAATCCGGCGCATTGGAAAGGGATAACTGCAGGGAACCTAATTCGTTTAAGGCGTATTCATAAATCCCGCTTACCGCGATTCTAATATTCTTTAATTCTGCCATACCTCTATAGTCATTCTGCCGACGGCGGAGAATGGAATTCAAAAGACACAATGGAGTTACCGCCCGCCGGCACACGGTTTCTTGCCAAAACGTGCGGGAAAACGAGGCTGGCAGGAATGTTTAATGCTGAATGCAGGGGGAATAAAAAATGCGGACACGCCGAAATTATCAACGCGCCCGCATTCGTGTTAAGAGCTTAAAGTACCCCTATAGTCATTTGGGAAAAAATTAGAAAAGGATTTATCTAATTTTTTGTACGCATATTTCCGCGCTTTTTTTAATGAGATTAAATGCTTTTTGCATCATTGAGTTTTCAACTAAATACTCAATGCCTTTAAGCGTTATACGCGGATTGCCTACAGAAACATAAAAAGCTCCGGCATTTCCCGCGTTAACGGTTATGCCTGCGATATACTCCGACTCAATCAACATTTGAAGATAGCGATAAAAACGTGTTTCCGAAATATTCCATGCTTCGGGCTTCAAATATTGAACATCGAATTCTTCTGCATCGAGTTGTTTTTCAAACATGGAAAGTATCTTATAAATTGTTTTTGCACATGACTCCATGCGTTCATTATAACATATCGTATTCATACCCCTATAGTCATTTTTTTATTTTTTCTCTTTTCCAAAATGACTATAGGGGCATGAAAGATTTTTTTATTTATTTATGTGCTTTGATTATTACCGCAATAGGGTTTATTTTATCGCTTGCCTTAAAAGCAGGCATTATTATAGGTATTGTATATCTTGCGTGGAAATTGATTTGTAGATAGATGATGCCGCGTGTTTTTTGCTCATAAAAAAAGAGGCAAGCGTTAAGCCTGCCCCCTTTTTCCGGTCAGTGTTTTTTATCATCCTGCGCTTGTTCGCCTGCAACGGTCTTTTCTACCGTCTCGCCCCACAATTCCCATTCCCGTACCAAAGTCTCATAGTAGGCAATGATTTGAGCATACTCTTTAACAGAATGCGGGATTTCAAGGGGGCTGCGTTCAGGCTTTGGCGGCAAGGCAGGCGTGTCAACGTCAAGCGTCCTGCACCCTGTCGTTATTGTAACGAATAATATCGCCGATAACGCTGTCAATGTCATCATCAGTTTTCGCATTTCTAATCCTCCGCGTTAATTCTGCGCTGTCTTTGCGGATTTCTCCCAAAGTACGCGCGTGTTCTAGCAAGTAACGAATATTATCGCTTCGCCGGTCGAGCCGGATTTTAAGCGTCTTATTTTCCTTCCCCTTGTCCAGCACAATTTTGAAAAGCAAGACGCACACTAAAACAAGCACAACGATAATCAACGACATGATTACAAAAATATTCATGTGTACCTCCACACCTCTATAGTCATTTCGTGTGCGCGGAAAAAGAAATTTGAATGACTAGCACAGTTACGCCCGCTTTGAGATTTTGCCTTGCGGCAAAACTCATATTAAACGAGGTTAGCGGCAAGGCGTAATTTATGCCGGCATGAACAGTATTTATCCGTGAGTTTTGCGCAGCAAAATCTTGAGCGGACGGGAATTCGGTTATGTCTGTCAAACGCCCTTCTTTGCTGTCCGAGTTAGTCTGCGTACTCGACAGGGACAAGAGTACAACGGCAATTATAATCGTCTATTTCGTCTGGCAGGTTGTGAATATCATAAACGTTTCTGTTTAATTTCTTATGCGATTCACGAACGCGCCTGTCATTTGACGTAAGCCATCGGACTTTGGTAACGCCTGCGCTTATGAGGGTTGAAATAGTGGTTGCCTTATTGAGGCGTCCTAATTGGTCGCGGGCAAAAAAGCGAGCCATGCGTGCGCTTGACGTGAGCATTTTCTCCGTAAGGTCCTTTATGTCCAGCGTGTCGGATTTTCCAGTAACATAACCGGATATTTTTTCAAGGATTTTACGCTTCAATAAGTCCTTTTCGCCCTCAATGCGGCGCATGGTATTGTCAAGGTAGAGCGCGCGGAGATTTTCCATATTGTCATTGTAAAGTTTTTGCTTATCGACTGAAAAAGAGCCGACAACAAACTGCATAACGCCGTTTGAGTTTGCGCCTAACTTTTTCGTAAAGTTTTTTTGACTTTCTAAGAGAATGTCAAAGATGGTCGTTTGTATTGTGTTGTCCGCCTCTGTTTCCTGTCCGCGCTTTTTCTGCCATTCGCGCTCACAGTTTATTCGTGCGTTTTCTAAAAAGGCTTTTAAGTTCGCTTTTTCCTGCGCTTCTTTTGCTTTTCTTTCTTCTGCCGCCATCTGGTCAAAGAATGCAGACAGCCGTTCAAGCGCATTGTCCTCGTTTCCGTCATCGTCTTGCGTTAGTGTCTCGGGGGCAATACCGGCATTTTTAGCATGACGCATAAAGTCGGCTAACAACTCTTGAATGAGTTTAGCGTATTCGCGCTTCAATACCTTTCTTAAACGTTCCTCTGCGGCAAAGTGCGGGCGCGGAAAGCCTTGTTTTGCAAACTGTAAAAACGCCTCTTTTGAGCCGTGCGCAATAAGGTTATCTGCCATATTTCAAATAGTCGTAAGTTGTGCCTAAAAGGGGCGCAAGGCGGCGTAATTCTTCATTGCTCGGCGAGCTTGTCGGAATGCCTGTCATCCATGAGGCAATAGCAATATCGGCTTTTTCCGCTAATTCGTTCCATGACAAGCCGCTTTTCTCTTTGTGCTTTATTATGCGCATAAAAATATCCGTCATATCTGTATTCCCCCTTTGCTTTCAGACCGTCCTGCATTCAACATCTGCCATAAATCCGCATCCATATGTTCATCCTCACCGGCACAAAGACTTTGCATAGTCTTTTCGTCAAGTTCCACGCTCGGAACGCAGGAATGCGCAAGATTTACCGCTGTTTCAACAGGCAAGCCTAAAGAGGCAAGCTGTGCGGCAATCTGCGAAAACTGTACGCCTAACTGCGCTTTATCATTTGCCGAAAGAATAACGCCGTCATCGGGCTTTATCGTAACATTCCGCGCGTGCTTTGCCTGTTCGGAATTCTTCCCGAAACATGAATAAACCATCAATTCTATGCAATTCTTAAATGCGGGGGCAACGTTATTGAATAAAAGGCGTATCGCTTCACTTTGTTTGAGCGTTATATCGTTTTCATTGTCGCTTGCAAGTCCTGTACTTTTTTCCGCAAATAAAACGCTTTCAGGCACCCCCGCGCTTGCGCATAAGGCTAAACGGGATTCCAGTATCAACTGTTGAAAACCTGAATAAGTCCTTTCAAGTATTTTGATTTCTCCAACACTGTTTATTGCTTTGGGGTGCAACATGCTCCAGTTACGCATTTGGTTTTCATTTTCTTTAAAAAACTCTTTTGCATATTCAACGCCATTTTCAGCAAGTCCTCCATCATTCGGTATACTGTGATACATCAAAGACATTTGCTGTGCCATAATAGGCAATGACATTTTCATAATCTGGTAACTTTCAAAGTCCTTTATCCAGCCCTCAAAGTCGGAGGTAGACCAGCCCATCTGTTTAACCGCCGCCCAAAAGGGAAGTTGTATCGGTCGCACCATCGCCATACGGCGAGTGTTTACCCTGCACCCGCCGAGAGGAATAAAGAGGCTTCGAGTGTACAAATAGTCTTCAGCGGTTATGTTGTATTCAGGGGTAAATACGCAGTTCCAGCGGTCGGCGTTTACCCAATAGCGGATAAAGTCCTTTTCTGGCAGTGCGCTTAAAAGTTCATGAAGCCCTGCTTGCGTACGGAGGGGGGTATCTCCAATAAGGGCGGGGTATACGGCGGAACCGCCGAAAATGAGTGCCTCTGTTATAGCCTTTGCGTAGGCATCGGAAAATCCGCATTCATGTGAATATTCTTCAAGCCGTTGTAAATCGTCTGCGCTAAAGTTTTTGCATTCAAATTGAACGCCGTCGAGGGACAAGCACCCCGCCTTTTTGTTGATGATACGCGCCGGTAGTCCCCCGTTTGCGTAGTAGGCAGTCGCTTCCTGCGGCGTTATGGAAACGGGGATAAAACTCTGCGTATCCATGCCGGGGTCGATTACCGTTCCTATGCCGCTTGTTGGATTAAAATAGCCGTCATGCGTTATACCCGTTTGTGCATGTAAGGCATTGCGCGCGGCATTCTCTTTGACGGCGGCATAAATGTTTTCTTTGGTTTTCAAATACAAGGATTCTTTTAATTCCTTTGCCGTCTGTATTGCGCCGTCATTTGTAAGATTGTCGCGCACCTCTGCATACATACAGTCGCGTATCTCTGACAACTCGGAGGCGTCGAGTGCGATTTCTTCATAGCCGTCATGCGTCGTTTCTGTCTGCGCTTCATGCCTGGCGATTATCTCAAATACGCGCCGATGGTTTGCATTTGTTTCACTTTGTGCAAGTTGTTTGAATGTAGCCATTTTCCTTAATATTCTCCCTTGATAATTCCTTAAGATTAAAAAAGTCTGCATCACTGCGAACTATTCGATAAATTACATATTCAAGCGCATCACAAATATGATCAGGTGCGTCCTCTCCCTTGCCCTTTTCAGGCATTCCCGTATCAGCATACTGGCGTGTTTTGAGGGCTTCGGAGACGATAACCGTCTCTTTCGTGTCAAAAACATACAACAGCCCCATGCGAAATAGCTTGTTGATATAAAAAACGCGGTCGATAATGCGCGGGTTGCTCGTTCCTATCCGGCATCCGATACCCTGTGATACAATTTCGTCTCGGTAGCCGCGTAATATTTCTTTTCCGGAACTATCGGGATACCACAATATTTTGTGTTCTGGGTAACTGCTGCGCATAATAGAGGGTGCGCTGCCTATGTCCGTAAACTTCCAGCCGCGCACTATGTAGAGTTTTTTATCCCGCTTAATTACCGCCGCCGCCATCGAAAAGCCGCTGTTCAAGTCTTGCCCTACAAGGATTGTGTATTCTGCGCCGACTTCAAAAGGCTTAACGCGGCATTTATCTTCGTCATAATCAGGGTATACTCTTCCTGTCCGTAAATTGACAAACCGCCCTTCAAGGTATGCCATGCGCTCGCTTTCGTCATAGATTGCGAATAAACTTTTTACATAGCTTTCGGCAAGGCTGGTATTGGCTTTGGTCTCCCCGCGTATCAGTACATAATGCTGCGCCGTCCGCTTTAATTCCTTGACTACGTTATACAGCCCCCGATAGCCTTGTACGGTTGTAAAGTACGCGATATAGGGAATGCGCCCATCGGGGAGCATAATACGCGTACGCTCGCGGATTGCTTTATTTGCCGTCAATACTTTTGACTGCGGCAATTCGTCGATTTCGTCGCACAAAAATATATTGACGTTGTAGGCATAAATATCTTCTGGATTTTCAATCGCGATTAAAAAGAAAATCACCGTTCCAATAGCAAGCGTATTATCCTGTCTGTTAAAACTATATGCGCTGTGCGTCCGTTTTAAGATAGCAAAGAGGTCTTTTAATATCGTCTTTTTAATGAGCGTGATTGTTGTGCTTCCTATCCCTACGGCTATATCATGCCCGTTATACGTTTTGACTATATCCAGAATGCTTAAAACGATGGCAAAACTCTTACCGCACCCATAGCCGCCTGCAAGAATAAACCAGTCAACTGTAGGAAAGATATGAGGCGCGCGCACCATATACCGCTGGTGTACAAACGGCGTAATATGTGCATCCTCAATCTGTACCGCTGCCATCGCTTCCTCCGATTTCAACGTTATCGGCGTTTAGTAACTCTGCCTGTGTTATCCCTTCAAGCCCTGTAAAATTGATATTGAGCGGGTCGCCGGTATCTATTTTTACCGTAGAACTATCTTCATACCCGCGCCCCTTGCCTTTCATGCGTAAATACCATTTTGCCGTTGCAAGGTCGCCGGCTTCGATTGCCTCATTGATAACCGTTTCCGCATCGTCAATTGTCATTTCAATTTCTGCGTTTAATGCCGCTGTTGCCGTTTCGCTCTGCCCAATTTTCGCCTTTACTACATCCCAGCTAATTTTTTCTTTACGTAATTCAATTAACTTTCTGCGTACATTTTTTATAATCCCTTTGGAGCCTGCTATTGCTTCGAGTAACTGTTTTTCCGGTATCTTTTTTGCCATTCCGTACCCCTTCCGACTTTCCGACTTTTTTATGCGGATATGCCGGCTTATGCCCCTCACGCTCTTACAGTTAAGGGGGAGTACCCTTATAGTCATTTGGCGATTATGGATAAACTGGTATTAAATGGATTGTGCAGCCCGCTCATTTTCAGTTGTTGTATTTTTTGCAACAACTTAAGACATTTCTTGCTGTTCGCCTGCGTTTCTTGCGTCTCGCTTGAAATGCAAAATTGCCGCGTCTACTTCTTTCTCAAGCGTCTTTACTTGTTGAAATACAATAATGTTTCGCGTCTGTGAAAACTCTTTTTGCTTTTTGCGCATTTCTTCTATCAGCCCTATAAGCATATTTAATTCCATTCCTACGCCCCTTTTGCCTCTGAACCACGAAATTGCAGGCGCATACTTTCGCCTTGAAAATCAATCGCGGTGCAGGTTTCGGTCATGCGGTCATAGGTCGCTTTTCCAAAATGTTCGATTATTTCTTTCTTTGAAAGGTTTGAAATAATGACGGTCGGTAAATCATCTTCGTAGCGCATATTGATGAGCGCGGGAATGAGTATTTTTTCTGTCTTTGCGTCCGAAAACCGCCCGATTTCGTCGATAACCAAAACTTTTTGCGCCGTATAAAAGTCAAGGATTTCGGAGCGAGTCCGTTTTGCATGAAAGTTCAAGCCGTCTTCGTATTCTATGCAGAGGTTGAATGAAGTCGTATAGCGTCCGCCCAGAGCGCGGACTACTGCGCATCCTAAGTGCGTTTTTCCGGTGCCGTTATTGCCGTACAGCAACAACATTTTATTTTTCGCGTCGGCGATATACGCGGCAACCTGCGCCTTTACCGACTGCTGAAAATCAGTATGCGCATGGTAGGTTTCAATCGAATGTGGATAAAACTTTTTGGGAACGCCGGATTGTTCGTAGCGTTTTTGGCGGAGTATCTGCGCATATTCTTCTCGTTCTTGCTCACGCTCCGCGTCCATTTTTTCACGCAGTTCCTCGAGTTCTTTATCCGTCATTTTTTTGACGTTTTTTAGAGCCGAAAATAACGGAAAAATCCCCGTCGGTTTTATGTCGTCCCATTCGACTGTCTTTTGCGCTGCCAGTGTGCTGTTCGTCATAATTTTCTCCCAAAATCCTAAAAATCCGCATTTTATAAAATTGCGTCTGTACGTTCAAAATGACTTCGAACGTGTGCATGTTCAACAAGCCTTTTTCATCGTGCTGAAGCGCATTGTAGAGGGCTTACAAGGCTTTTATGCCGTTTGCTAAAACGGGATTTCTGCCGCTTCGATAACGATTTTATCGGCTTCGCTGCGCTCGATTGCGTTCCCCCGCCCTGTAGAATGCGGCGTCTGCCTCTGCGTCATCTGCATCAAAAGAGTTGGGAACTTTTCGCGCAATTTTGCGCCGCTCATGATGTTGGCAAGCCAAAAATTACCGGCGGTTTTTACCCAGCGGATAACGCGCTCGATGTCGCTGTATTCCCGCCGGTCAATCCGATGGAGTTTTTCAATGTCCTCCGCCCATCCGTGAACGTGCTTAAGAGGCGGGCAATAGCCTTTGTCATATTTTTTGTGAAGGTCGCGCAATAACTCCGAAAGACGCAGGGGTTCGCCGGTTACAGGCGTGTCGGTTTTGTTTTGTGGCGGAGAATTATCCCCGTCCGTGTCTGTCAGCGGTGCGCCGCTTTCTTTCCCGTCGTTTCCGGTATTTGGGGCAGGGGGAGAAAAGAGCGGAAAATCCATCTGGGATTTTTCCGCAGGGGGCGCGGCGGATTTTTTCGACGCGGGACATTTCTCATTCTCATTCTCATTCTCATTCTCATTCTCATTCTCATTTCCATTTACATTCTCATTAACATTATCATTTACATTAACATTAGGGGTTATTTTGGGGTTTACGTCATGTAACCCCAAAATAACCCCTGGATTTTTGCGCGGGGTTTCCGGTTGAAAACCGCTTTCACCGTATTTCGGGGTTTCGCCGTGCGCGTTGTCGCCGGTATCTGCGCGGTTTTCTTCTATATATGTGCCGCCGTTGTCTGTGCTGTCCGTTGTATCGTGCGTGCGGTTGACAGCGCATTCCGCTTCAATTTCGT
>CAUTOZ010000012.1:0-29171 GCA_963539635.1 uncultured Treponema sp. | reverse complement strand
GTAGTTTTGGTGCGTGTAATTTGTTATTTTACGTGGAATTGCAGCAGGCTAGCCGTTGTGGAGGGGAAATTTAGGGGTTGAATTCCAGTTACCGAAAACTCAAGTGCCAGCGCAGTGTGTCCCCAAGCGACCAGGCTCTGCTGAAAGCTTTGTATCTTGCAAGTTTTGAAGCAACAAAAAAATGGACTCAGCCGATTCACAACTGGGGTCAGACCTACGGACAAATGTGCATAATGTACGAGGGCAACCTGCCTTACCGATCTAAAAAAAGACGGCTTCCCAAGGAAGCTGTCTTTAATGTTTTACTCTTGATAAAAAAATCAGCAGTATTTTATTTTCAAAAAAAAATAAACAGCAGCTGTCAGCTGCTCGCCGGATATACCCACATTAAAACTTTTTACCGCAGCCTACTAATTTACAGAAAAGACTTCACAGGCTCGCGGCGGCATTTTTTTGTGGGGCTACGGGAAATATTTGAATACTGAAACGGAGTTAGAGAAGTTACTCTCTGCACGAGAATCTCAACACGCTTTCGGGGTGTGGATATTCTCGCAGAAAAACGGAGTTTGTCTGTGCGGCTTCTTTATATATCTCGTGTTAAACAATCTCCCTTTGGGAAATACAACTCTTCCTCTGCCTCATAAAAAGCGCCGCCGGTTATATTGACATTCCCAAAACCAAATCCGTATAGTTGCGCCATGAAAAGTTTTGGCAGCGCTCATACATCGTTTATGAACGGAATACCCTTTTCCGGTGTGCGTAACCGAGCGAAAGCGGCAGGCGTAAAGCCGCTTCTGATAAACGCCGTTGGCTCCTCCATTGCCGCCGGAAACCGTGTGCGGGCAGTCCGTCATTCCCAATTCCCCGCTGCGAATTACGAATTCTTATCCCCCCCCCCCCCCCCGCACATCTAACAGCGCGGACAAAACAAAACTATATTCACCTGCATACGTATTTTCCTCATCTTTATCCGTCCAGCTCAACATTGACGTGCAGGAACGAGGCGCATTCATTCGTATTTAACGGGCATATAGTCCGTAAAATAAATTCACGATATTTGCAGTCGAAAACTGCAAAAAGGAGTTTTCAAATGAAGAAAGTGATTACTGCTCTCTTTATTGCGGCGTTGGTTTCCGTGCACGGGTTTGCACTGGAATTTATTCTTACCCCGACTATCGGCTATTCGAATTTAGGCTTTTTGGGTACAGCAACGTATGGGGAGATAGTACCAAGTGAAACGCTTCAAACGTCCATGAATACAAACATGATGCCGATTGGTCTTGCAATAGGGACGGTTGCAAAAAACGGTTTTACGTTCATGTGGAATAACGATATTTCTCCAATCGGCAGCGGAAATGCGAATGTAAATGGTTTGGAACTTGATACAAAGTTTAAAAAAGGCGTTTCGTTTCAACAAAGTCTTATACTTGGCTACACTTTTAAACTGCTTGACGAGAAATTATACGTCAATGTCGGTTCTGGTTTTGCAGCAGGTATTGCAAAAATTCATCTGTACAAGGGGATTTATAAAAACGACATTTTGGATTTCAATATCGGAATTCCTATTCAACTCGGCGCACAATATTTCTTTACAAAGAATATTGGTATAAATGTGATACTATCGGACGTCATCGGAGGGTGCTTCGGATTTGCTAACAGTGCCAGCGGCGGTGCTCACATCGGATTTGAAAACGTCTTTACCGCAAAACTCGGCCCCGTCTTTAAGTTTTAAGCAAGACACGGCGCTATCAACATCAAACGCTTCGTAAGTGCTGACTGCGCACCCGCCGGAAAACTTTCCTCGTTTTGTCGGCGGGGCATTTTTTAACGGCAGGCTGTTTAACACGCCGTATATAGAGAAGACGCACAAACGAAAGTCCATTTTCGTGCGGGCGGAAAGTACGTTGTATCTTTCAAACATCATTCTCTGCCGCCCGCCGCCCGTTGTTCTCTCTCTCTTCCCATTTTTGCCGGCTGGCTTTTAACTCCAGCTGGACGGGGATTTTATCAAAGCCCAAATCTTTGCGTATTTGGTTTTTCAAAAATGTTACGTACGTCTGCGGCACTACTTCGGGGCGCGTTGCAAAAATCAAAAACGAGACGGGATTCGTCTGTGTCTGCGTCATATAGCGGATTTTAAAATGCGCGGTTTTGCTTGCCGGCGGCGGATACTTAAACAGCCAGTCCTTGAGCGCGGCGTTGAGCGCGGACGTTTCGATTTTGCGCGTAAGCTGGGCATATAATTCGAGCGCGGTGTCTAAAAGATTTTTTATGCCGGTTCCTTCAAGCGCGGACACCGCAGCAATCGGCGCAAATTCCATCTGTCCGAACATGATATTGATCCATTCTTTTCGGTCTCGGAACGTTTTTTTATCCTGCGGCTGCGTGTCCCATTTGTTCAAAACAAATATAATGCCGCGTCCTCTTTCAAACGCAAGACTGCAAATCTTTTTATCCTGTTCGGAAAGCCCTTCTTCCGCGTCAATCAAAAGAAATACGATGTCCGCGCGGGACAGCGTTTTTATCGCGCGATTAACCGAATAATATTCGACATTTTCGTTGACTTTCGCCTTACGCCGAATTCCTGCCGTGTCGAGCACAAGAAATTTCTTCTGCCGATATTCAAACTTGCCTTCAACCGTGTCGCGCGTCGTTCCTGCATAATCGCTTACGATTGACGCTTCCGTATGAGTCAGTCGATTCGACAGCGTCGATTTTCCCGTATTCGGCTTTCCCATAATGGCGATTCTAATCGGTTCTTCTGTTTCAATCTCTTTGACTTTAGAAAAATCCAGCAGTGACACGAGCGCGTCCGTCAATTCGCTGATATTGTCACCGTGCGCTGCCGAAATAAAAATAAGCTCATTAAACCCGAACTTTGCAAACTCCCACGCTTCGCTTTCTTTGCGTCCGCCTTCCGTTTTATTGACGGCGGCAATCACTTTGTCCCAATAGGGACGCAGTGTTAAGATAAATTCTTCGTCTTCCCCGGTAATCTGCCCCGCTTCAAGCAAAAGCAGAACTAAATCCGCTTTTTCAATCATGGAAAGCGACCTTTCTACGACCAATGCGTCAAGTTCCGCTTCTTTCGTGCCTGCATCGCGCTCAAGTTTATAGCCGCCCGTATCGACCAGATGAACAGGATTTCCAGCTAAAAAGGCATCTCCTTCAACAGGATCGCGCGTAACGCCGGGCGTTGGGTCTACAATCGCAAGTCTGCGGTTCATAAACCGATTGAACAAAGTCGATTTTCCGACGTTCGGACGCCCTGCAATCGCAATGACGGGTAAGCCCTCGTATTTTTTATCTGCAATGCCGATTTTTTTTTCTGCACAGTTTTTCGACTGGGAAAAATTCGGTTTTATTCGTTTTGCCATACTGCATCTACCGTATATTGAATTTTGCCGACGCAAGCGTCTGCATATCCGCTTTGGAAAAACGCGATAGCGCTTCTTTTGCGCGGGTAATAAGTTTGGGACTCATGCTGAATGCACGGACGCCGAGTCCTGCAAGCGTGAGCATACTTTCTTCTTTTGCAGCCATTTCTCCGCAGACTGACAGGGGAATGCCTGCTTTCTCTGCGTTTTGCACAGTCGTGTTGATAAGGCGCAGTACGGAAATGTTAAACTCGTCATATAAAGAGGCGGTATGCACGTTTTCGCGGTCAACGCTGAGCGTGTACTGCGTTAAATCGTTCGTGCCGATGGAAAAAAAGTCGCTCACCCCCGCAAGGATGTCAGACGCGAGCGCCGCTGCTGCCGTTTCCACCATTATGCCGACGGGAACATCCGGCAAAAAAGGGATATGCTCCGTCGTAAGTTCGCCTTTTACTTCGTCTATGAGCGCACGACATTGCCTGACTTGTTCAAGACTGGTAACGAGCGGAAGCATAATGCGTAAATTGCCGAAAACACTTGCACGGTAGAGTGCGCGAAGCTGCTTTTTAAAAAGGACGGGATATGCAAGGCAAAGACGGACTGCGCGTAAGCCTAGTAAAGGATTTTTTTCTTCAAAATGAGGAATGTCGGCGGAATTAACAATTTTATCGCCCCCTGCGTCAAGCGTGCGGATTGTAACAGGCTTATCTCCCATCGTAAGGAGTACTTTCTTATAGGCTTCAAACTGCTCATCTTCTCCAATGGGACTGGATACGCCGCGTCTTTCTCCCAGCGTTCTGCTCATAAACAAAAATTCAGTTCTAAAAAGTCCAATTCCGTCAGCCCCTTCCTCCCGAGCCGCGTCCGCTTCTTCAGGCGTTCCGATATTCGCGTAGAGCGTAAAGGCTTCTCCATCTTTAGAAAGCGCTTTTTTGTCCCGATATCGTTCAAATTGCGCACGCTCCTCTGTGTCTTTTGCAGACTGCGCTGTGTAGGCGGCGAGTGTTTTTTCATCGGGAGCGGCGATGACTTTTGCGCTTTTTGCGTCGACGATGACCACATCTCCGCCTTGAACGGCGCGTTTTAAGTCCTCATAGCGTATGCCGACAACGGTCGGAATGCCGTAATTTCGAGCAAGAATTGCGACATGGCTTGTCATGCCTTCATCGCTTAAAACGAGAGCGGCGATATTTTTTTTTGTCAGAATGATTGCGTCGGTCGGATTTAAGGCGCGGGCAAAAATTACGCTGCCGTCGGGAACGGAGTTTATATCGAATGGGCGGATGACGAGCATAATATCTATGACGCGCCCAAAGACGTCGGTAATATCCCTTGCCCGCTCAGCAAGATATTCGCTGCCCGAACTCCGGAGTTTTTCAGCGTATTCGGCTGCTTTGCGGTCTATCGTGTATTCAATGCTAAAAAGCGTCGATTCAAATTGCGTTTTTACTTCTTTTATGAATACGGGATCTTCAAGCATTTGCAAATAGGTTTCTAATATTTCTTTTTGTACCGCATCGGCTTTATCTTTTTTTGAAAGCTCTGAAAGATTGCCGGTAATTTCTTTTGTAAGCGATTGCTTTGCCTCTAAAAAGCGTTGCCAGCCGCCAGTCGTTTCGTGCGCGGCAATGCTCTTTTGTGCAATTATTTTTTTTTCTTGTTCGGGAATGAAAAACGCTTTTCCAATTCCAATGCCGGTTGACGCGGAAATACCGATAAAAACTTCCATATAATAGAATTATAATAGAGAGATTTGTGCGCTGTCAATGAAAGCGTTTTTAACACCGGAGGTTTTACACAAAGCGACTGGAGGAGCCGCGCTTGAAACCGGCGTATATCCAATCGCTGCCCTTCTAAAAAGGTTGCCATTCGACTCTTTTCTTTACCGTTCCGTTTTTGTGATAGGTGTATTCGTAAAATATTTCATCTAAATCGCCGTTCGAGAGATACTTGTCATAAATGTAATGTCCGTTTTCATCGTATTCGTACCAACTCTCCACTCCGTCAGAATCTTTTTCGTAAATCTTATTTCCCTTGTCGTCGTACTTATACCACCACTCACCGCTGTTAACGTATTTTGAATGAATTATATTTTCTTTGGCATCAAATTCTGTAATTCCGGTGCAGCAAAGCCATCTGGAGACCTCAGAGCCGCCTGCTTTTACCTCTTTGTATGCTTTTTCGCCGATTTCCTGTCCGTATACCACGCCCAGCAGCAAGAACGCTGTCATGCACAATATCTTTTTCATGGCTGTCTCACACGATTTTTACAATAAACCTCAATCCGCGGAAAACCGAATATCCTGCCACAGTTCGTTGTACTTTTCCAAGCCTTCGCCGAGGTCTGCTTTAAGCTCGCAGTTTTCCATTTCTTCCGCGCGGTACATCGGCTTTTTCGTCGTATACTGCGCCGCCGCCGTGTTTACAAATGCCGGAAAACGGAACGCATCCAAAAACTCCGCATATATTTCCGGACGGTGAATAAAGTCGATAAATTTCAACGCAAGTTCATAATGTTTCGCGTTTTTTAAGATGACCATCGAATCGATATACATCGGGCTGCCTTCCGCCGGAATAAAAAAGTCTATCATGTCGTCCTGCTTTTCTTCCGGCACTTCGCCGAAAACGACTTCCGCATAGCCCTGACACACCCAAAAATCCCCAGCCGCAAAAGATTTTCCAAATCCCTCCGCATCGAATTTTACAAGATTCGGCTTCCACTCTTTTGCAATCAAATCGGCGGCGGCACGCAATTCCCCGTCGTCAAGCGTATTGACAGAATGCCCCTGAAAGCGAAGCGCATCCCCAAAGACTTCGCGCATATCGTCCATCATCGTCATATAACCCGCCAAATCCTTACGAGCAAAAATGCTCCAGCTCTTATCATAGCCGGAAACCTTCTTCTTATTGACCGCAATCCCCGCAGCCCCCATGTAATACGGCACGCTGAAACGCATTTCCTGGTCATAAACCGCCTTTTCAAGTACGCGCGGATTAATATATTTCGCATTTTCCAGCTTGGACACGTCGATTTCGCGAAGCATCCCCTGATGTATCATAATCGACGTGTAATCCTGCGACGGAAACGTAATATCGTAACCGCTCGCCCCCGCCTTGAGCTTGGCATACATCACTTCATTCGAATCAAAACTGTCAACCTTCACGCTGCAGCCGTACTCGTTTTCAAACTTCGCAATCACCGAGTCCGGCGTATAATACGTCCAGTTAAACAAATAAAGCGTATTCGCATCCGTACCCGTATCTTTTTTGGTGCAAGAAGCAAGGCAGAGTAGACCGAATAGCGCAGCAATCAAAATAATCCCGATTTTTTTCATTTGAATACCTCTTTTTTGTATAATCTCGATTTTAGGGCGCAAACGGATTTCGTAACCGGCTTTTCGCGGTTTCATTCGCGGTAAACCGCGAACGGCTCCGCCGCCGCTGCAATCCGGCGCAGGTTTTATTTACGCCTGTCATTTTTTCTCCGACACATAACTTTTTTCTTCGCACACTGCCATTCACCGCTTTTTGTGCGTCGGGCGACTATTACGGTATTGTAACCGTCAATCTTTTTTTTCGCTCGCACGAGTTTGCCGCCGGCAAACTTTCAGTAAACGCAGCGCAAACAATTCTCTGTTCCACCTGTCTTTAATGCGATGCCGCGATGCCTTTCAACGCTTTGCGCAATGTAAACGCGAACAAACACGTAAACGCAATCATCACAAACGAAAGCGAATTGATAACCGGCGACACGCCGAATCGTATCATCGAGTAAACATACAGCGGAAGCGTCGTGGAGCCGGGCCCCGCGACAAAAAATGTTATAACAAAATCTTCAAGCGACATCGTAACCGCCATCATAAAACCGGATAAAATGCCGGGCATAATCGCAGGGATTACGACTTTCGTCATAGTCTCAAACTCCGACGCACCCAAATCATGCGCGGCTTCCACAATCGAATAATCAAATTCGTCAAGCCTCGCGTTGACCATTAAAAACACAAACGGCAGACAAAACGTCGTATGCGCGGCAAAAATTGTAAACAGACCGAGCGGAACTTTTATCCCGCTAAAAAATATCAGCATTGATATACCGACGATAACTTCCGGCAGTACCATCGGAAGATACGTCAACATTTGAATGAATTTACGCCCTGTAAACTTGTACCAGTTGATTCCGATGGAAGCGAGCGTTCCAAGCACCGTTGAAACCGCCGCAGACGTAAGTGCAACGATAACGCTGTTTAAGAGCGCGTGCCAGAGCGCGTCCGAGTCAAAAATTAATTTTTTGTACCATATAAAAGAGGGTTTCGTAAAAACCGCTTCTTTGCTTTCATTGAATGAATAAATAATCAGCGGTATAAATAAAAATAAGAGCGTAAAACACAGCACCGCTTTTGAAAAAGATATTTTTGCTTCGCGGTTTTTCCAGCGTTTTTTCGCATGGCGTGCAGATTCTGAAGGACGCTTGGAGTTTGTAAGAATCGTTTGTAACGCAAAAAATCCGTTTTTCATTTTGCGCCTCCGCGTCTCATTTTAAGTACGGACGTTCCCGTGTAATTTTCTTCTTTCGCGCCGGAAGCGGACTTTTTAAGCCGCGCTTCGCGCATATTCGCAAGGCTGACCCACAAAATTCCTGCGACAGAGATAAGCGTTATCACCAAACTGAACGCGGCGGCAAGCGGCCAGTTCCGCGTTTTTTGAACTTGGTCAACAATCACGTTTCCAATCATGTAAGAATCCTTTCCGCCGACTAAAAGCGGCACGGTGTACGCTCCAAAAATCGGAATAAACGTAAAGATGAGCGCGGAAATAATGCCGCTTTTTATGCCGGGAATGAGTACAAGATACATGGACTGCGTTTTGCCCGCGCCCAAATCGCGCGCCGCTTCCAACAGCGAAAAGTCAAAACGGTCAATCGCCGTAAAAATCGGCAAAATGGCGTACGGCAGATACATATACACGCTGACAAGGATTACCGCGCCTTGATTGTAGAGCAACTGTACATAGTCTTTCGTTATGTGCAGGGCGACAAGCGCGCGATTGATAATGCCGCTGTTGTTCATAATCGACATCCACGCAAAGATTCTGATAAGCGAGTTCGTCCAAAACGGAATTATCACCACACACCCACCGACTCTACGACCTTTGCTCCGCGCCAGTGCATACCCGCACGGTAGGGCAAGCGCAATCGTAATCGCCGTCGAAATTCCTGCTATTTTAAGCGTCCGCAAAACCAAAAGCGCGTATCGGGGGTGGAACATCTGCGAATACGCCTTGAGTGAAAATACGGGTTCAACGCCGCCGTACAGTCCTTTTTTCATAAAACTGTAGACAAAAATAATCGCAAGCGGCGCAATAAAAAATACGGCAAACCACAGACCCATCGGCCAGCCGTACAGTGTCCCTTGATTACAGTTGTTTTTCCATGTACCGGCAGGTTTGGGCTTTTCGGAAACGATTTTTTTCTCTTTCATTTATCGATATCCTCAACGACATAGCCGTCATCAGCAGACCACGAAACATATACCTCGTCTTTCCACTGAATGACAGGCCCCTGATCCATGTAGTCGGTGTGCTGCTTGAACACTTTGATAATCGTTCCCGTTTCAAGTTTTACATAGAATTTCGACTGGAATCCCGAATATATGGGTTCTTCGACAATGCCCTTAAACACGTTAATGTCCGTGCGCCCGCCGGTTTCAGGCGGCTTTTGCGTTATGCGGATTTTTTCCGGACGTATTGAAAAAGCGACTTTTTGCCCTTTTTCCGCTTTTTCGTAGTCCGTAACCTGCATATAGCGGTCAAGGCTCGCAGTCGCTTCCGTATCGGATGCAAGAGGAGCCTGCTTTCCCAACTCCGGAATTGAAAGCGTGTGCATAAAGTCCGGCTCTTTGCCGTTCGCCTTATGCTCAACGCAATCGACAACCGTCGCTTCAAAAATGTTAGTCTCACCGATGAACTTTGCGACAAACTGCGTCGCAGGGCTTTCGTAAATTTCAAACGGCGTTCCGATTTGCAGTACGTGTCCTGCATTCATAACGGCGATTCGGTCGGAAACGGAAAGCGCCTCGCTTTGGTCGTGCGTAACGTAAATGAACGTAATACCGATTTTGTCGTGAAGCGTGTCGAGGTCAATCAAAAGACTTGCGCGGAGTTTTGCGTCAAGCGCGGAAAGCGGCTCGTCGAGCAAAAGGACTTTCGGCTCATTGATAAGCGCGCGTGCAATGGCGACCCGCTGTTTTTGTCCGCCTGAAAGCTGAGCGGGCTTTTTAAAAATATGCTGGTCTAACTGCACCAAATGAACGTAATAGCGCACCTTTTCGTCGATTATATCTTTGGAAAGTTTTTTTAAACGGAGCGGAAAAGCGATATTTTCGTATACGCTCATGTGCGGAAAGAGGGCGTAGGTCTGAAAAACCGTATTGGAAGCGCGTTTATTCGGCGCAAGCGGCACGACATCTTTATCATCAAAAAGGACTGCTCCCTCGTCGGGATACTCAAAGCCTGCGATAATGCGCAATAAAGTCGTTTTACCGCAGCCGGAAGGTCCTAACAGCGAAAAAAATTCGCCTTGTTTGATTGTAAAATTGATGCCGTCAAGCGCAGCAAAATCCCCGAAACGTTTCGACACATTGTCGATGGTAACCTGACTTCCGTTCAATTCAAGCACCCTCTGTCCCATAGTGTTAGAGACCGCAGCACCGCGGCTTTGTAAAAAGAAAACGAACAGGAAACATTCCTGTCCGCAGTGTGCGTAGAGTGCTGTTAATAGAGGCGATTGTCAAGAGAATTTTGAAAAATTATGCGCGGGTTTTTCCGTCATGGCTGTCGCTCTTATATAAAAAGAATCAAGTACACTGCCTGCTTCGGCTTTTAGGATTCGTCTATGCGCCGTCTCCCGGTAAACAATTTGCCGTTGGAAAATACACCCTTTCCGCCGCATAAAAAACGCTGTTGGAAAACGCATATCCCAGCGCAGGCGGCGCCTCTGCTGCGTCTTTAAACCTTCGTTTTTACTGACCGCCGAACTTCATTTCCCTGCGATAATATCTACAATCGTATGATTATGGATATTATCGGGTGGGCGGGAGGAACATTGTGTCTGAAAAATACCGTTTTACCGCCCCCCCCCCCCTCACCGCCGCCCGACAATTCTCCTCTTTTCTTTTCTCTGCATGAACTGTATCTTACACGCAGGCGACGGCGGCTTATAATAAAGGAGGGAAGATTTACGCGCGTTGCCGGAGGCTCTGCAATGAAAAAACGTTTTTCCATAAAAAACAAACTTATCATCATCTTCGGATTATTGATTACAATCGCCTCTTCAATCGAAGGCATTCTGGCAGTTAAAATTGCCCGCACCGCAGTAACCGAAAAAATATCGGATCATCTTATCGACAAAGCCGAAGACTCCGCAGCAATTATCGACGGAAAAGTGCGTTCGTTTTGGCAGTTGTTCGGAGAAATTGCCAGTACGCCGTTGCTCTGCGATTCCGCTGTTTCATATCAAGAAAAAGCCGGCTATCTTACGCAAAAAGCGAAGGTCAGCGACATCATCTACAAATTGAATTGGTGCGACATAAACGGTTTTCGCCATGTGGACGACGGCAGTACGATTAACGTTTCCGACAGAGATTATTTTCTTGCCTCTTCTCGCGGAAAGCCCTTTATCTCAGAACCGATAGAATCCCGTTTGGACGGAACGCTCGTCATCGTCTTTTCTGTTCCCGTCTTCGATGAAAACCGCTCTGTTATAGGCGTCTTGATTGCAACTGTCCGCGCAAATCTTCTTTCCAATGACATAGACGACATCGTCGTCGGTAAAACGGGGTATTGCTATATCGTGGGACAAAGCGGCAACGTTATTGGACACAGCAAGGACTTTAGTCTTGTCGAAACAAAATGGAATACCGTTGAACAGGCAAAGCGGGATTCGTCGATGGCGTCCACAGCAGCGTTCGAGCAGATGGCAAAAGGAGCAAGAGAACCGTCGATGGGCTTTTATAAATACAAGGGAGTGAGCAAAATCGCTTCGTATGCGGCGCTTAAAACGACGGGTTGGACGGTTATCATCAATGCGCCGGTCAATGAGTTTATGGGAACGATTAAAGTCCTCAGAATCTCGATGTTTGTCATGGGCGCCGTTATTTTGGCAGCCGCTTTTATCATCGTTTTGATTGTCGCGCGTACAATCATCAAGCCGATACAGTCAACAGTCGCAGCGCTCAGAAACATTGCGCTCGGACGGGGGGACTTGACGGTGCGCCTCCCGCTCAACGGCAACGATGAAATTACCGACTTAGCGCTGTTTTTTAATCAGACGATTGCAAAAATCAACGCGTCGATACGTTCGGTGGAAAAACATTCGGTCGACATGAAAGCGGTGGGAGACGAACTTTCGTGCAATATGGCGCAAAGTGCGTCTGCACTCAATCAAGTAAGCGGGAATATTAACGGCGTCAAAGAACAGGCGACAACGCAGTCAGAAAGCGTTTCAAAGACGGCAGGAACCATTGAAACAATTATTCAAACGATTGAAACGCTCAATTCCAGCATCGAAATACAGGCAAAAAGCGTCGTGCATTCCTCCGCCTCAATAGAAGAAATGACTGCAAATATCGCAGCGATAACGCAGTCGCTTGAAAAAAGCGACAATATGGTGAAGGCGCTTGCCGAGGCAACATCAGCAGGAAAACAAACGCTTTTAACGTCGAATACAGTTACGCAAAAGATTGCCGACGAGTCAGGCGGTTTAATTGAAGCGTCGAGCGTCATCGAAAATATTGCCTCGCAAACGAACCTTCTCGCCATGAACGCTGCGATTGAAGCCGCACATGCAGGAGAGGCGGGAAAGGGATTTGCCGTCGTTGCTGATGAAATCCGGAAACTTGCTGAAGAGTCTGCGATGCAGGGAAAGACGATTACCGACACGCTGAAAAAATTGAGCGATGATATAACAGGACTTGCGGCAAGTTCTAAAATCGTGGAAGAAAAGTTTAACGCGATTTTCCAGTTGTCCGAAAGCGTCCGCTCCATGAGCACGGAGTTGACTGCCGCCATGAAAGAACAGGAGAACGGCAGCCGCGACGTCTTAGAGGCGATTAAAAATATCAGCGCTGTTACTGCCGAAGTCAAAAGCGGTTCGGAAGAAATGCTTGCAGGCGGCAAAGGCGTTGCCGACGAAATGCGGAAGTTAGACCAGTTGACGGCGGTTATAAAAGACTCGATGAATGAGATGAGCGCCGGAGTAAGCCAGATTAACAACGCCGTACAGGAGGTAAATGACCTTGCGCGAAAAAACAAGGAGAGTATAGAAGGGCTGACGAAAGAAGTTGGGAAGTTTCGGGTTTAATGAGGAATTAGGAATGCGTAATGCGTAATTACGCCTTGCGCATTACGAATTGCGACGGCGGAAAGGAATTTTGTTCCAGTCGTCCTGTGCCGGTTGAAAATATTTTAATGGAGGTTTGCTATGGCACATTACAAAAAGCAGCTGAACAAGGAAGCGCTTTTAACAGTCGGGCTGTACGTTCTGTATTTTGCATGGTGGTATTTTTTCGCCTATCATTTTGGAGAAAAAGACGTTGCAAAATACCGGTATATTTTAGGACTGCCTGAATGGTTCTTTTATTCATGCGTATTAGGGCTTATTGTCATCAATGCGCTGGTTTTTATAGTCGTAAAAGTATTTTTTCGCGATATACCGCTCGACGAATCAAAAGACCACACTACGTCAAAAGGAGAATAAAAATGTTAGTTGCCGTTCCTATTATTTTATATCTTGCGTTAATGCTGTTTATCGCAATTCAAGTGAACAAAAAGAAAAAAGCCGCAGCCGATTTTACGGAGGAATATTACATCGGAAGCCGCGATATGGGCGGCGTCGTGCTCGCGATGACGCTCATCGCCACGTATGTCGGCGCAAGTTCGTTTATCGGGGGGCCGGGCGTTGCCTACAAACTCGGCCTAGGCTGGGTACTCCTCGCCTGCATTCAAGTGCCGACCGCCTTTTTTACGCTTGGTATTTTAGGTAAAAAACTTGCAATTTTATCCCGCAAGTTGAATGCTGTAACTTTGCTTGATATCCTGCGCGCGCGGTACAAAAGCGATGCAGTTGTTATTTTGAGCGCAAGTATGCTGCTTATTTTTTTTGCCGGCGGAATAGTCGCGCAGTTTGTCGGCGGGGCGCGCCTCTTTGAAAGCGTAACCGGCGCTCCATACATTGCAGGACTTATCATTTTTGCATTCGTTGTTACCGTCTACACGACTATCGGCGGCTTTCGCGCAGTTGCGCTGACGGATGCTATTCAAGGTTTTGTGATGCTGCTTGCAACATTCATTTTATTTTTCATCGTTTTGAAAAAAGGCGGCGGAATGGAAAATATTATGCGCACAATCGGTGAACGCAATCCCGCACTGCTTGCCCCTGATGCCGGCGGAAAGATTGCAAAGCCGTTTATCCTGTCATTTTGGGCGCTTGTCGGAGTGGGACTTTTGGGACTGCCTGCAACGACTGTCCGCTGCATGGGCTTTCGCGACACAAAAGCAATGCACCGCGCAATGATTATCGGCACATCCGTCGTCGGCATTTTGATGCTCGGTATGCACTTAGTCGGCGTGATGGGCATGGCCGTAGAACCTGATATTGAAGTCGGCGATAAAATAATCCCGATTTTAGCGCTTAAACATTTGCATCCGCTCCTTGCGGGGATTTTTATCGGCGGGCCGCTTGCTGCCATCATGTCTACAGTTGACTCTCTGCTCATCATCAGTTCGTCGACGATTATCAAGGACTTGTATCTGCATTACATTGAAAAAGACGCGCCGAAAGAAAAAATTAAAAAGTTGTCTGCCTATTGTTCGCTCGGTTTTGGCGCACTTGTATTTTTACTTGCAATCCGTCCGCCGGAACTGCTCGTATGGATAAATCTATTTGCGCTTGCGGGGCAGGAAACGCTCTTTTTTGCGCCTATTCTGCTTGGTTTGTACTGGAAAAAGGCGAATGCAATGGGCGCTGTAACTTCGATGTTGGCAGGTTCCGGCTCCTATCTGTATTTTACGATTATGAAAACGCCGCTGTTCGGTATGCACGCAATTGTCCCGTCGCTTGTCATTGCGGTAATTGCCTTTTACCTCGGCGCCAAATTCGGCAAAGCCCCGTCCCCCGAAACGCTGCAAATCTTTTTTGAAGACTGAGCGCAGGAGATGACCGGCGGCGGCAAGCGGAGGAGAATGGACTTTGAAAGATTTAACAGGGGTGCCGCCTGCACAAGTTTTACTGAAGGTAAAACTCGCAGGGAAATGTATGAGTGCGCGGGGCTGGCAGTGAAAAACATATTTTAAAGACGCAGCGGGGCTGCCGCCGCCCAAAGATTATCCTCATTCTGAAAGGACTCTGGATAATCTCGAATGGGCGGTAACTCCATTCTGCCTGTCAAATACCCCTTTTACCGCCCGACTTGTCCGCGCGTTTTTCCAGTCCTCCCTGATGAAAAAACAGTGTTTTGAGTCATAATGTTGCTGCAGTCATCTTTGCCGTCTGTTTGTTACGTCGGTGAGCGTCTGCGTATTAAAACCTGCGCGAATACGGCTTGACTTCACTTTATTGTGCGGTATTATACTTTTTATGAAAAGTTTTATTGTTTTTGTAAGCGCATTTGCGCTTTTGTTTGTTTCATGCGTCGGGAAAAAAGTGCAAGATAGTGTTGTCCGCATTAACATCAGCGCCGAACCCGACAGTTTGGATCCGTGGCAGTCCGCTGCAGCCGATACTGCTGCAATTTTTAATAACGTGTTTGAAGGTTTGCTTAAACCCTCTTCTTCCGGCGGACTTAATCCCTGCATTGCCGAACGTTATTCCGTTTCCGATGACAAATTGACGTATGAGTTTAAACTTCGTAAAAACATCGTCTTTCACAACGGAAAAAAACTGACGAGCAAGGATGTTTTATACACCTACCAGCACCTTGCAGGACTTGAGGGCGTAAAAGCCGTTTCCAACAAATTCGGCTCGGTCGAGTCGATTGCCGCTCCCGACGATTACACGTTTACCGTGCGCCTTTCCAAACCGGACGCATCTTTTTTAGCATTAAACTCGTTTGCGATTTTGCCGGAAGGCTATGACAATCAAGCCGAGCACCCAATTGGGTCGGGGCCGTATAAGTTCGTCTCGTATGCGGCGGGACAAAAATTGACCTTTGAAAAAAATGCCGATTACTACATTCCTGAACGAATGCCGCGCGTCAATACCGTTGAAGTCTACATCATGACGAATACTGCCGCCGTCGTTTCCGCACTGAGATCCGACCAACTCGATATTGCGTATTTTATCAACGGCGAAGACGCCAATCTTTTAAAAAGCGACTATGCCGTCTCTTCCGCGCCCTCGAACATGGTGCAGATTTTCGGATTAAACAACGCTTATGGGCCGCTTTCAGACCTCCGCGTGCGCCAAGCAATCAACTGCGCCGTAAACAAAAAGGACATCATTGACGGCGTGTGGGCAGGTTATGCCGACGAACTTTATACGAATTTTAGTCCTGTCCTCAAGGAATATTACAACGATTCGCTTTCAGGCTTTTATCCGCATGACATCGAAAAGGCAAAAGCACTTTTGACGGAAGCAGGCTATACAGACGGATTTGAACTTATCATCACCGTTCCGGCAAATTACAGCGCGCACGTGCAGACGGCAGAAATTTTGGTCAGTCAACTTGCAAAAATCAACGTGCGTGCAAAACTGGAACTGGTCGAGTGGGCAACGTGGCTTGAACAGGTCTACACGAAGTATCAATACCAGTCGACGGTTATTTCGTTCAGCGGCAAAATTGAACCGAACGATATTCTTGCCCGCTATGTTTCGACGAATAAACGCGACTTTATTCGCTTTACGAATGCAAAATACGATTCTCTGATGGAAAAAGCCTTGTCCGAGACGGACAGCGCCGCGCGTATCGAGTTGTACCGCGAATGCCAAAAACTGATGACTGAAAATGCGGCGTCCGTATTTATCTGCGACCCGAACCGCATTGTCGCGACAAAGAAAAACCTGCACGGCTATACGTTTTATCCCGTGTCGTTTGTCGATTTTGCCGCTTGGTACTATGATTGATTTTTTTCGTAACGGTTCCGCGCTGTTTTTCTATCTGAGAAAGACAGCGGGATTTTTTGTAACGATATTCGCCGTGTCCGTCGTAACGTTCGCGGCGTTTCAAGTTTTACCGGGCGACCCTGCGTTGGTCATTCTCGGCGTTGACTCGGATGCAGCGCAGCTTGAAAACCTGCGTGCTTCGATGAATTTAGAGCAAAACGCGGTCTCTCGCTACTTTTTGTGGATTGCAGGCGTGATAAGAGGAGACTTGGGACAGTCTTTCCGCTATCAACGAGGCGTAAACGAATTGATTTTTACTGCGTTTGCCGTAACGCTCCAGCTTTCCATTCTTGTGCTGTTGATAACGGCGGGATTCGGCATTCCGATTGGACTCTGGCTTGCCCGCTACGACAAAAATAAAAAGTCCTTTCCAGTCAGCCTTATCGCCCAACTCGGCATTTCCATTCCGGTCTTTTGTACTGCGCTGTTTTTTATTATCATTTTTTCCGTTCGGCTCAAACTTTTTCCGTCGATGGGCTATGTTCATTTTTTTCAAAATCCTGCGCAATGTCTCCGCTCTCTGTTTTTACCTGCCGTCTCTCTTTCGTTCGGGACGACTGCGATTCTGTCGCGCTATATGCGTTCAAGCGTGTTGACTCAGTTAAAGCAAGATTACGTGCGGACGGCGCGGAGCAAGGGCATGAAAGAAAGCCTCATTTACAAAAACCACATTGTCCGCAATTCGCTTATTCCCGTCATCACGGTACTCGGAATGCTGACGGCAGAAATTTTAGGCGGCAGCATTATCGTAGAAAACGTATTTTCGCTGCCGGGTATAGGCAAAATGCTCTCTAATTCTATTTCATCACGGGATTTCCCGCTTATTCAAGGGCTGGTGCTTTATCTTTCGGTCATCGTCGTGTGCTGTAATTTTTTAGTTGATATTTTGTATTCGATTATCGACCCGCGAATCCGCTTGAGGGGAGCCGCCGCATGAAAAAATGTAATTTCGATGTAAAAATTGCAGTCGGCGCTTTTATTGTCGCCGTCCTCTTTTTATGTATGGCGATAGGTCTCGTCTCCCTGCCTTACGACCCAAACGAAGTTTCTGTATCCGAAAAACTTTCATTTTTTTCGCGTTCACATATCTTCGGCACTGACAACTTAGGGCGCGATGTCGCTTCCCGGCTTTTAGTGTCCTTGCGGATTTCATTTTTAATCGGCTTTACGAGCGCAAGTTTTGGCTTTATATGCGGAACGCTGCTCGGTGCGTTCGGCGGATTTTTGGGCGGCAAAACGGATGCCGTCATCACAAAACTCATCGACGTGCAAATGTCTTTTCCGGGCATTCTATTGGCGCTCATGCTCGTCGCCGCACTGGGACCAAGTTTAAAAACGACAATTTTCGCGCTGTGCATTATGACCGTTCCGCGCTTTGCCCGCATTGCGCGTTCAAGTTTTATCAAATACCGAAATTCTCCGCTTGCTCTCGGCGAAAAGGCGCGCGGCGCATCGACGCTCCGTATTATGTTCATTCACATTTTTCCGAACACGCTGGGCGACCTGCTCGTAACCTATTCGCTGAGTTTTGCCTCCGCAATCATGCACGAATCAGGATTAAGTTATCTTGGACTCGGCGTGCAGCCGCCTGCGGCAAGTTTTGGTAAAATGCTCAGCGACGCGCAAAGTTCAGTCTTTCAAGCGCCGTGGATAATTTTAGTGCCGGCGATTGCGCTCGCGCTTTTAATCATCGGCTTTACGCTCATCAGCGACGGCATTACGTCTCAGATGGAAGGCAAAAACTAAACGTACAAAAGGAATCTATTGATGACTGGAAAAACGGATAGTGTCTTAAACATTGAACATTTTTCACTTTTGTTTCCTGCGCGGGGAAAAAACGCCTTTGCAGTCAACGATATTTCCTTTTCGATAGGCAAAGGCGAAATTGCTGGACTGGTCGGCGAGTCCGGCTGCGGAAAAACGATGACCGCGCTCAGTTGTATTGGGCTTCAGCCGGAATCGGCAGTCCTTTCAGGATGCATACGGATTGCAGGTAAAAACGCGCTTTCTTTTTCGGAGGATGACTGGACACGCGAACGCGGAAAAACCGTTTCGATGATTTTTCAAGAACCGATGACCTCCCTCAATCCGCTTGAAAAAGTCGGAAAGCAGATTGCCGAAACGGGAAGCCTGCACGGACTGTCAAAACGGGAAGCAAAAGACAAGGCGCTCTTTCTTATGGAAGAATTGAATCTGCCCGACGTCAACGCTTTGTACAGCGCCTATCCGCACCAACTTTCAGGCGGGCAGCGGCAGCGGATTATGATTGCCTCCGCGCTCATGAACGAGCCAAAACTCCTCATTGCCGACGAGCCGACGACCGCCCTTGACGCGGCAACGCAGGCGCAGATTATAAAACTTTTGCAAAAGATGAATGCTGCGTTTAAAACTGCCGTGCTGTTCGTCTCTCATGATTTACTTTTAGTCAAAAAGTTGTGTGCAAAAGTTTACATTATGTACGCTGGCTGCATTCTTGAGTGCGGCGATACGCGCGCTGTGCTGGAAAATCCTGTGCACCCATACACGCGGGCTTTAGTCAACGCGCTGCCTTCCTACGAGAAAAAAGCGCAGGAACTTGACTGCATTGCCGGCTTTGTTCCGACGCTTGAACATCGGGAGGAAGACGGCGTTTATTTGTACGAACGCTGGGCAGAGTCGAAAGACGAATGCTATATTCCGAAAGCAAAAAAAGACGGCGGCGTCTTTCATCAGGCGTACTGTCATGTTCACAATGTTTTAGAGGACGTATGAAAAACGCATTGATTGAGTGTTCGCGCCTGTCAAAATCCTATGCGGACACGGCGGGACGCAAAACGCAGGCGGTAAAAGAAGTATCGCTTGCCATTCACGAGGGGGAAACATTCGGACTGGTCGGCGAATCGGGCTGCGGCAAAACGACGCTTGGCTATATGCTCTTAGACCTTGTAAAGCCGTCATCCGGCACAATACGGTTTGACGGCAAGGATATTTCGTCGCTTTCGGGGCAGAATAAAAAGGACTTCCGCAAAAACTGCCAGATAATTTTTCAAGATCCGTATTCGTCAATCAATGCTCGGAAGTCCATTGCGTTTTTGATTCGGGAGGGGCTCGACATTCATCGAATCGGTAAAAATCGAAAGGAGCGCGATGAAATTGTCAAAAATATTATGCAGAGTGTGGGACTGGACGCTGCGATGGCGGATACGCTGCCAACAAAACTTTCCGGCGGACAGCGGCAGCGCATTGCGATTGCGCAGTCGCTTGTTTTGCGTCCACGCTTTGTCGTCTGTGATGAAATAGTTTCCGCCCTTGATGTAATTATCCAGTCGCAAGTTTTAAATCTGCTAAAAAAATTGCAAAAAGAGTTTTCGCTTACCTTTTTGTTCATCTCCCATGATTTAAACGTCGTGTCGTATATGGCTGACACTATCGCCGTCATGTACCAGGGAGAAATCGTCGAGTCCGGCGCAACGGAAACGCTGATACGAAACCCGCAGCACCCGTATACGCGGCAATTGTTTGAATGCGCGGCGGTCGGCTGCGGGCGGCAGAGAAATTAGTTTGAATGATTAAACGAAGTTCCGCACGCACGAGTTTTGCCTGACGGCAAAACTTGCGGTAAATGGGTTTATAGAAGGTGCGGCTTTGTATTTTCACGCATTTGTTTTGCCCATCATCCGTTTATGAAAACTGCTCTCCTTAAAAATTCATTCCCCGCTATGCAAAACGACATTTTGAAATGCCGCTGCTGCTGTCAGCCTTAATAATGTATTTTCCCAGCAAGTTTATCCACAATCTTTTGATTATGGATAAACTTGTGCAGGCGGCACTTGCCGGTAAATCATTCAACCACCGTAATAGCCGCCTGCCATCCTCCCGCCGGTAATCAAACCGAAGAAACGCGGGAACGCCTTCCGCAGGAGAATTCCCGCTCCCGTTCCAATCAAAACAGTGAGAATATTGACGCCGAAGTATTCGAATATGCAGAAAAACTGATTTTTCATCGGGAAAAAACGCAGCCAGATGATTTGTAGTCCACTTTGTAAAGCCGGCGCATGGGTGGCAAATAAAAAGAACGAAAAACCCGCAAGATAAGAAGCGGTTTTAAAAACTTTGTCATGCACGGCAATCTCGCCGGAAAGTTTTAGCAAAATCACACAGGCTGCAAGAACCATAAGCTGATACAGCGAAGATTGAGAAGCAAAAAATCGCCATGTAACAAAAAAACTCAGTAAAAAAACAATAATGCTTTCCGCCCAGCCAATTTTATCAATTTTTTCAAACAGCGGAATATCATACATCCCCCAATATAAACCGAGCGAATAGTACAATAACGCTTGACTTTGACCAATGTATGACCCCAGCGGAAATATATAGATAAAAGAAAGCGCAAACAAAAAAGAAGCGGGATATTTTCGGATAAAAAATTTTAAAATCGGAGAAATGGCGGTCAAAATAATCAAATCGCGAAGAAACCAAAATTGAAATGCGATGTCAGGTGTCGAAGTCGTTTTTCTGTATCCCAAAATCTTGTGGAACCAATCCGCCGCCGACCATGTAAAAATCGTATTGTCTGGATGAGACACAAACTGCGGCAGCGCTTGGAGGACGATAAGTTTTATTCCGCCATAAATGAATACATAAAAACTCGTCCATAAAACAAAAGGCAGGAGCAAAGATTTTGCTTTTTTCTTCAATAAGACAGGATACGTATCGTTGCTTTTTATCCGCAAGTAGGCTGCAAAAAGGAAAAACAGCGGTACTGCTCCGCGCCCAATTCCATCTGATATAAAAAGTTGAATCCATCTGCCAATTGCGCCTTGATTAAAAAGCAGGCTGCCGTATCCGTTTGCAGCGCGTTTGGCAAGTTCATTAACCGTAAAATTATTGTGAATAAAAACAACAAAAATCATCAGCAAAAATCTAAGCGCCGTTATCCGCTTCGACGTCGTTTCATCGATTTTCCGCGATTGCATTTCCATAATTACTGCCTAATATTCAATTTTAGGTAGTAATACTACACTTTTTATGTATTTACAATACACTTTATTGTAAATAGAGGTTCTTGCTCAATTCATAAACCTGTGCATTCATACAAAAATGCCGCATGAACGCAAAAGACATTCAAACGCGGCTCAGCGACAATCTCAAAAGAATCAGAAAAGAACATAAATTGACGCAATTCGAACTTGCCGAAAAGGCGGACGTGTCGGAAGACACGGTAAAAAGCATTGAATTGATGCGCTTTTGGCCGAGCGAAAAGACGCTTGCGCAGATTTCCGGCGCACTGGACATCGACGTCTACCATTTTTTTATGCCGACTGCAGGCACCATAAACACCGAAACTGCCGTCCTCAAACAACTCAAAGAGACGATTTTAAAATCGTACTGCGTCTATGTTGAAGAAGTTTTAAAAGAATTGGAAAAGATATGACTGCAAATGACATTTCGGCTCTGGAGCGGCTTGAACTTTTGTGGTGCGGCATAAATCGATTGACTGCATTAGACGCTGCCGCCTGTAAAAATCTTACACAACTTCGGTGTTACCGCAACAAGATTGCAAGCGGAGCGATGGATGCGCTGCTTCAAAGTCTTGCAGCGTCGGAACGCGGCAGAAAAAATTCTGCCGTCCGCCAAGTACGAATTCTTGCAGCCGGAGACAACATGACAAACGGCAAACCGTCCGCACTTGCCCTGCATGACGCAAAAGAAAAAGGTTGGGAGGTTCTCGACAGTGCAGACATACAGGTGCTGCCGTAGGAATTCCTCTTGCGGCTCGACATGATCACTTTTTGTCGGTATTAAAAAATATTTTTTGCATTGTTTTTTTTTGCGATTGCCGTGCGCCAGTCTTTTTCGCAATTTTGGTAGGACTGAGAAGATTCGGAAGTTTCGAATACCCGCGCCTGAATATATATTTTGACAGCGTCGAGCACGTTCTGTTTTCTTTCGGCAGTCTTTGCATTTTCCTGCATGATTGCAGTGTAAAAATCCCTTTCATAAAATCGCGGATTTCATTTGAGAACGATTCTTTTTCATCACACTGAATGACGAACGAAAGCCTCGTATTTTTGTCTTACCTTTATGAGAAATTATGCAATGCACACACCTTCCACTGCTTGTATGCACGCTTTTCCAGTCAGAAGGCAGCTGGTATAGTGAACGGGCAGGGAAAAGACAAAACACGACTGGACAAGAAACTCGATACGGGGGTGGCACGCAGACAGAAAGTCCAGCGCGTCTTCGCAATCTGCCGGCCGTCCCCGCACCTGAAAACCGCAATTTTCCCGGCGACACTGTCTACTAACCTCTATTTTCCTGCGAGAATATCCACAATCGTATGATTATGGACAATCTTGGTCAGGCGGCGACTCCCCAGTGTCTGTCAAATACCATTTTTACCGTCCTCCATTCTCCTCCGCCTCCAATTTCCCATCCGTCATAACGGTCTTTTGCGAGCCGTCGCTGTAAAAAAGCGTGATGGTCGGGTTTCTAACCAGTCCGTCGAGGTGAATGAGGCTCGGCGCGTCGTTGTCGTAGTTTTCTCCAATAGCAAAGTGGCAGGTGCCGAACGCTTTTTCGTCTTCGAGCATATTGCCCGTGATTGTTGCGGCAGGATTCAGCCCGATACCGAGTTCGCCGATATTGCGCGCATTTCTTCTATAAATAGCGCCCTGTCCCTGCGGCAGACTGCCTTCCGCTTCGAGGGCGGGTGCACGGTTTTCGGCTTCCGTTATGGTTTTCAAAAGGCGCTTGGCTTCCGCTCCGCCGGTTATATCGACGACAAAGCCCTCTTTGACCGTGCAGGTAATGGGAGTTGCTAAAAGCGCGTCTCCGTCGCCGAATGTCATTGAGCCGTCAAAAACGATAACGCCTTCCGCTCCTTCTTTTGATTCTGTCCCGCTTGAACTTTGCGTTTGGTTTTGCGTTCCTAAAATCGTATTTTTTAATGTTTCAATCGTGCTGCGCCCTTTTTGTCGATTGCCGCTTCCGACAACGGGACTGATAAAAACTTCGCCTGCCGGAATGTTGCCTCCGCTTCCCGCCGTCGAAAAGTCTCCGTCATCAAAAAGAATTTTTCTGCCCTGCACGGGAACCATAATATCCGTGCCGCCGGCCGCTTTGACGTGGGCTTTTACGGCTCCGTCAAAGAAGGAGCCAAGTTTGACGCACCGCTCTTTTAATGCGGCATAGTCGATATTGACCGTCCTCGAAAACATATCCTGCGTTATTCCGGGCGCCCACACCGCGCGAATCGAGCGTTTACCTTCCAGCAAAAAGTCAAAAATGTGGTCGAATTCTCTGCCGTCGTCTGTTTTGTAGGGCTGCGCTTTGCCGTGCGCGTCCTTTCCTAATTTTACTGCCGAAACGGAAATGCAGACGTCCGGATTGGAGGCAATCGCCGCAATCACTTCGCGCTCCGCATCGTCAAACGACGATTTTGCATTTTGAAACATGAGGACGGCATGAGCGCCCGACTCGGACGCTGCCGTATACAAATCCTGTGCAATCGCGCCGGTTTCTGGATTGGCAATGATGAGCACATGCTCATTTTTCTTTATTTTGCAGACATTTTTAATCACGTTGTCCGCCGGTGAAATTTCCTTATTCATGGGCACATTATACGCGATTCGGGAGCAAGATAAAAGCGCAGGCGGAACAAAAGGAATGAGGGGATGGAAAAGACGCCGCCTGTCCATTCCCTGCGCGTAAAATTGCCGCGCCTCCCTCTTTCCGCCGTCCCTCTTGCTGCCGTCCCGAACGCCGCTTGCCTAAAAAACATTCCTCCTCACGTTTTCGACAGAAGACGCGCAGCAAGCGGCAACTCCATTAAATCATTCTGTCTCCGTTTTTACCGCTTGCGATAAGTCCTTTTTGAATATGCCGACGGCAATTGCAATCGACATGAGGGAAACGAGCATATCGACAATCGGCGTTGCAATCCAAATTCCCCGTGTGCCGAAAAAAAGCGGCAAAATCACGGCTGCGGGCACGTACAAAAAAAGTTGGCGTGCCATGACCATAAAACCCGCAGGTTTTGCCTTTCCAATTGACTGGAACAGCGTTACGTTGATTATCATAAGCGCGTTGAGCGGAAAAACAGAAATCGCAAGGAGCGCATTGACTTTGCCTTCGCTTACCAAACCTGCATTTTTGATAAAAAGCCCCATAATCTGTTCCGGGAAGAGCAAAAAACCTCCCCAAAAAAGGGCTGCAAGCAAAAGCGCAAAGGCGCTGAATGCAAATACGCCCTTTTTGACGCGCACAAAGTCCTTTGCCCCGAAGTTCGTGCCGGCAAAAGGCTGAAAGCCTTGACTGATTCCCCACACTGGAATGAACGCAAGCATAATGTAGCGGAAAAATGCGCCCATCAAAACGACTTGGTCTTCTCCGCCGTACTTTTTGAGCAGCGAATACATGACTGACTGCTGCACGAGCGTTAAGACTTGCATAAACATTGCAGAAACGCCGACTGAAAGTGTATCTTTGACAATACTTTTTTCCAATCGGAACGAAGTGAAGCGCACAGTTTTGCTGAAGCGCAAAAAATACGCAAAAGTTGCAGCGCCAAGCGCAATTTGAGAAATAACCGTTGCCGCTGCAGCGCCCTCAATTCCTTTTTTAAAGACGATGACAAAAAGCGCGTCCAAAACGATATTCAACACTGCGCTGATTCCCATAATCGTCATTGCAAACGCCATGCGCCCTTCTCCGCGGAGAACCATGTTTGCCGCCTGCCCAAAATTGACAAAAACCGAGCCGAGATAGATTATGCGGAGGTAGCGCACACCGAGTCGGAGCATTTCGCCTTCTGCACCGACCATTTTGAATAAAAACGGCGCAAAGATACTGCCGAATACCATAACGATTGCAGATAAAATCAGCGTCAAGATGAGGACGTTGCCCATCACCGCGTCGATTGTCTTTTTGTCCTGTCTGCCGATTGCGCGCGAAAGCACCGACGCTGAGCCGATACCGACCAAAACCGCAATGCCGTTGTTCACGAGCGTAAACGTATAGGCAAGACTAATGCTGCCGAGCGCAGTTTTACCCGCGTACCGTCCTACGAAAATTGCGTCCACAAACACGTAAAGACTGATGACCAGCATACCAATGATACCCGGTACCGTTAGTTCAAACAGCAAAGAAACGATGTTCCCTCTAAGTAAATGTTCCCGTTTGTCGTTCATGTGTAACTCCTAAAAAAATCAATAACTGACGATATCGTCAGTTACAAGTTAACTATAGCTAACCGAAGAAAAATGTCAATAAGAGCGAAAGATGTGCAAGACAGTCTATCCGCATAAAAAACGGCAGCCCCGAACTATCCGTCCAAAGCTGCCGTAAGGAGTATTTATGAAAAGAGTGTTTTCATTAGAATTTATACGTACCCGTCGTTATCGTGCCGCCGTTGCTGTAAATGTCAAAATTGACGGACTTATCGGAAGCGGCAAGCGCGGCATAAAATTCCGACAGGTTTGAAACGGTCTTTCCGTTGACGGCAGTGATGATGTCGTTGTTCTGCAAGCGCAGCGATGCCGCAGGCGTTTTTTGCATGACGTTCGTAACGGCGACACCTTTAATTTTTGCGCCAAGTTCAAGTTGTTTTCGCATTTCATCGGTAATGGGAACTGCAATAAAGCCCGGCCAGAGTTTTCCATCATCGGAAGAAACCTTTTCCGAGCGCTCTTCAATTTTTACGGAAAGATTTACTTTCTTTCCGCCGCGGATTACGACAAAGTTCGCCGTAACGCCCGCCTCAAGCCGCCCTACTTCGCGCACCAGTTGATTTACATCGCGCACTGCGCTGCCGTTGAGCGAAATAATGTAGTCGCCGGGCTGCATTCCCGCTTTTTGCGCAGGAGAGCCGATAAAAAGCTGGGAAGCAAGCGCCCCTGTCTCCTTTCCAACGCCGAGCGCTTCTTTATATTCTTTCGTCGCCTCCAAAAGTGAGACGCCGAGCCATCCGTATACGACTTTGCCCTTTGAAATAAACGAATCAATAGCATTTTTTATATTGTTGATTGGAATCGCAAACCCCAAGCCCTGCGAACCGCCTGACTGGGACGCAATCCACGTATTAATTCCAATGACTTCGCCGTAAATATTGACAAGCGGGCCGCCGGAATTCCCTTGATTGATTGCCGCATCGGTTTGAATAAAGTCATTGATATTGCCTATTCCGTTGCCGGAACGCCCTTTTGCGCTGACAATGCCCTGCGTTACAGACTGACTGTAGCCAAGCGGTGCACCGAATGCCAAACAAATGTCGCCGGTTTGAACTGCGTCCGAATCGCCGAGCGATGCAACAGGAATAGATTTGTCCGTTGACTCAAACGAAACAAGCGCGATATCCATGCGCTCGTCCGCACCAATGAGTTTTCCTTCAAACTCGCGCTCGTCGTTGAGTTTAATCGAGATTTTCGTCGCGTCTCCGGCAACATGATTATTCGTTAAAACGTAAATCGTATTTCCAGTCCGCCGTACAATCACGCCGGATCCGAGTCCTTTTTGTTCATATTTGCGTTTTTTTCTGCCGTCTTCATCATCATTGCGCTGATGAGGATTGCCGAAGAAAAAGAAGCGGAAATTTTCAAAAGGGTCTGCCTCCATCGTTTTTGTTTCCGTAACGTCGACTTCCACAACTGCCGGTAAAAGAGCGGCGCTGATTGAGCGGAAAGAATTTTGCAGCGCTTCGACAACGCGTAAATCCGCCGCATCGGCTTTTACTGCTGTCTCCGCATACGCTGTTCCTGCATTCCCTTTGACGGCAGTTTTTGTGCATGAAAAAGAAATAAGCGCAAATGTCAGCCCCGCTGCCGCTGCCGCTCCAATAACGCGCTTGGTAAAAAGCGTCATATATTTCCTCCTAAATGAAACATGGATTTTATTTAAAATAATACCGAATGCGTCTTGATGTTACAAACAAAATCGACGCAAAGGAAATTGACTATTATAAAGCCGCAGAACAGGAATTGCGCTTGCCCTCCCCTGCAAAAATCCCGTATACATATCCTAATTATGGAAGAGATTTCAATACACGACATTGATGGATTTCAATTTGGACAGGCGGAGGACATTGAGGCGGGAACGGGTTGCACTGTCATTGTGTGCGCGAAAGGCGCGAGCGCAGGCATCGATGTACGCGGAGGTTCGCCAGGAACACGGGACACGGACGCGCTCAACCCCGTCTGCAATCGGGAAGCGGTACACGCAGTTTTGCTGACTGGTGGGAGCGCATTCGGACTGGATGCAGCGGGCGGCGTGATGAAAAAACTTGAAGAAGAAAAAATCGGGCGGAATGTCGGCGTAACCGTCGTTCCGAATGTCTGCGCCGCTGTTGTATTCGACTTAAAATTCGGCAAAGCGGATATCCGTCCTGATGTCGAAATGGGGTATGCGGCGTGCACGTGCGCCTTAAACGGTCAACATTTTGAAGAAGGAAACCACGGCGCGGGCATGGGCTGTACCGTTGGAAAAATCTGCGGCAGCGACTACGCAATGAAAAGCGGGATTGGCGCCGCTGCATTCCGGCAGGGAGAATTGAGCGTTGGCGCCATCGTTGCGTGTAATGCGGTAGGCAACATTGTGCAAGACGGTGTAATTTTAGCCGGTGCGCGAAACAGAACGAATACGGGTTTTGTCGATGCAGAGCAATGGCTCGCGGAAAACCGTCTGCGGCAGTTCGATATGTTCAGCGGCTCGCCCTCCGGTGAAAACACTGTTATTGGCTGCGTTATCACAAACGCCGCGCTCAACAAGAGCCAAGCGACCAAACTTGCCGCCGTCGCTCAAAACGGCGTTGTCCGCGCCGTTCGCCCCGCAAACACAACATTTGACGGCGACACAATGTTCGCCCTCTGCTCACGGAAAGTGCCTGCCGACCCCGACGTTGTCGGCATTTTGGCTGCCCGCGCCGTAGAAAACGCCGTTTACCGCGCAGTCCGCGCCGCAAAATCCCTGCACGGAAAGCCCGCGCTGCGGGATATTGCGTTTGGCTCAAAGGCAATGGAATAGGATTTTACAAGCGCGCTTATGACCGACCGAATGGATGGTTGATGATTGTGCGCAGTATTTAACTCCAAAGACGACTTTTGCCACTTACTCCGCTTTCGCGTTGGTGGGAGAAAGCGTTGCACCGCGAGAAAAACCGGTTTTAAAAGACTTGACGAAAATTCCGTCGGCTTTAACTTTACACTCGGCAAAACTGCACAAAATGGTGTTCGGGGCGCGTTTTACCGCAGACAACTTTAAAAGAGAGAGGACAGTCTAGTTAGTTGTGCCAGCTCCATTTTCTTCAGCCTGATAAAAGTTTCGCAGGAAGATACATCATCCTGACGACGGTTCCTCAAACCTCCATTTTTCTATGAGAATATCCATACTCTAGCGGGAGTTTGAATATTCTCGGGAAGATGGTAACTCCATTGTGTCTGTCAAATACTGCTTTTATCTCTCATCGGTCTTTCTGGTTGCGTTTATTAAACATGAAAGAATGTACGGGTTTTGCACCCTACCCAACACTTTGCCTATGGCAAGCTCGTTGCGGACTTTGTCAGGCGGTTCTTACTTTTCTTAAAAGATTTTACGGGGTACCGCCTTACCATGTTTTGCTTGACAGCGAAACGTGCAGTAAGTGTGTGTGTGTGGTGTGTGTGTGTGGG
>CAUTOZ010000011.1:0-29198 GCA_963539635.1 uncultured Treponema sp. | reverse complement strand
AAGGCTCCGCAGAAGACGTGGATTACGAAGTTCACGACGATAAATAAGCGGTTTTAAACTGCGCGGCGTTTTTTTAAGAAAGGACGCGGCGCAGCACTTTTTGAAAACGCGCAATGCCGGTAAGTCCATTTGAGATTTACCGGCATTTCCGTCAAATACCGAAATACGCGCAGGATGGGACGACGTTGCGAGCAGAAACGCTGCTACACGGTGGAAAAAAATGTTACGGTTATAAACTCCGCTTACGGCGGCGTGCCGCGGCTATGCAGAAAGGCGGAAGGCAAACTCCAATTCGGCGGTACCGCCTGCGCCGGATTGGAGCGGCGCGGAGCGTTCTGAATGCGGGTAAAACCCGCACTCAGAATGGAGGCGAAAGCCGGAACCGCGCAAAGCCGGTTGTAAAAAGCGTTTGCGCCCTGATGTTTGAAAAACAAGGACAACGCAGCTTTGACCGGATTTAATTCTTGCCCGCAAGAGGCAGATATTTATATATTTTATAAGAGAATAGGCAGCGCACACGGGACGCTGCATTTTAATTTGGAAAAGGTTTAGTATGGCAAAACGGGATTATTATGAGGTTTTGGGCGTTGCAAAAAGCGCGTCATTGGACGAAATCAAAAAAGCGTATCGAAAACTTGCGATTAAGTATCACCCTGATAGAAATCCGGGAGACAAAGAGGCGGAGGCGAAATTCCGCGAAGCGACGGAAGCGTATGAGGTTCTTTCCGACGATAAAAAACGTCTGCTCTATGACCAATACGGTTTTGCCGGTCTTGACGGCATGGACAGCGGCGGTGCGCAATACTCGCACGCATTTACTGACTTTGCAGACTTGTTCGGCGGAGGGGGATTCGGCGACATCTTCGGAAGTTTTTTCGGGGGCGGCGGTTTTCGCTCTTCACGGGGAGGCGGAGGCGGCGGACCTGCGGCAGGCGCTAGTCTCCGCTATGATTTACGCATTTCATTTAAGGATGCCGTATACGGGACAAAAACTGAAATCCGCTTCCGCCACAACGAAACATGCGCGACATGCAAAGGAAACGGCTGTGCGGCAGGCGGAACAAAAAAGACCTGCGCTGCGTGCGGCGGTTCGGGACAAATTCGGCGAAGTTCGGGCTTTTTTAGCGTCCAGCAGACGTGCCACGAATGCGGCGGTGCAGGGCAGAAAATCGACAAGCCTTGTCCCGACTGTCGGGGAAGCGGCGTTCAAGAAAAAAGCAAAGTCATTTCGCTCAATATTCCTGCCGGTGTCGATAACGGAAAGCGCATAACCATTCCGCATCAAGGAGACGCGGGGGAAAACGGCGGGGAAGCGGGCGACCTCATCGTCATTCTCCACGTGGAAGACCATCCGCATTTTGAACGCGGCGGAAATGACTTGTACTGCGCGGTTCCCATCAGCTTTACGCAAGCGGTACTTGGCGCAAATATTACAATTGAAGCGCTCGACGGCAAAAAAATTGCTATAAAAGTGCCCGACGGGACTGCGAACGGCAAAATGCTCCGCATTAAGGGCGAGGGCGTTCCCGTTACGGGGTCTTCGCGCAAGGGGGATTTGTACGTTAAAATCGTTGTACGGACTCCCGTGTCGGTTTCTGGTCAGCAAAAAGAATTGCTCAAAAAATACATGGAACTTGAAAATCCTAAATCAGAGCCGGAACTCATTCCGCTTGCGTCGTTAGGACGGTAAGAGCAGGGTAAACGGTTGTCAGATTTGACGGGGCGCCTCTTTCTCTGGTTTTGTCTCCGCAAAACGAAGGAGAAAAGAGGTTTGCAAAGCGGCATGGAGTGTGCTGCTGCAGAAGTTTAGTAGTGCACTGCCGTACACGGGGCGGACAAGCCGCTGTTATATATATTTTGGGGGAAAGGTTTTACGCTGTCAGCAGATAAACGAGATGGACGTAGAAGGAACGGAATTCGCAATCCAATTTGCTTTGCCGCATAGACGGGAACTTTATTCGTGCAGAGGGTGAATGCTCACATGCCGCGTCGTAATAAAAGGGTATTAAACCCGACTGCAGCTACCTTATGAGAACAAGCATACCACGCTGCTTCTTGAAGCAGGGGATGATGATTTTATGCAAGACTGCCTAGAGCGAAACGTGCGCAGGCGGAAATACAGTTAAGTTATTCAAACATATTTCTTTGCCGTAAGTAAACGTACTGGGCGGGCGCTCCATTAAGTCAAACAGAGTTTTTTGCCATTCGCCGCTTTTCCCTGCCCGCAGATTTTATGCAACGGTTAAATAAAAAAATGGGCGGTGAGAGGATCGAACTCCCGACACCCTGGGTGTAAACCAGGTGCTCTCCCAGCTGAGCTAACCGCCCGTCAGTATTGACGATGGCGTATATTAACAAATCAGCATAAGCGTGTCAACACAATATGTTTTATATGCGTCCTGCACAGGCTTAAACACTATGCGCCTTTCACCTGCTGCAAAATACCTCGTATTATGCAGCCTTTTACCGGCAAGTTTTTTGTAAAAGCATTTGCAATAAGTCCTGTATATCAGTAAAATAGAACAAATGAAGGAGAGTTAATCAAATGCTAACGCTACCCCCCCCCCCCCGTCTTTCTTTCGATTGACGGTACTGTCGTTGTTCAAAACAGTTTTATCGTCAATTTATCCAGATACAATTTTTCGATGGTATGATATGCAATTTGTAATCATCGGCGGACAAGCACAAATCCGTAAAAAAGCGCAAATACAGTCAACATTATAAAGGAGACACCCGTGACAAATACTTGCTAAAACAATTCCTATATCGCTCAGAGGCGAAAATACAGCCGTAAGCGCGGCAATCTGCGCCCGGCTGCATACTGAATAAGCAATATACCGACATCATACCGCGGCTTTTGCCGCAGGCGACGCTCGGATATCGGAGATGAGGAAATTCATAATTAAGGAAATGGAGCGTTGATTATGAATGGATTTGCGCCGTAAATTTTAGCTGACTGCCGTTTACAGCAAACGCGGAGCCGGCTGGATTGCAGTACATTTGTAAACACAAAGGCACTGCAGGGCGCAAAACTCACAGGCAGGCAAGGCCGCATTCCGCCGCTTTGTTTTGCAGGATGTCTTGGGATTGAGACGGGTCAATCCCTCCATTTCTTTATGAGTAAAAAAATACGTCCATCAATACTAAATAAAGATGACTAAAAATGCGCTCTTTTTCCAGTATTTGAAAATCGCTTGAAACATATATAACTCATTGCCTTGACATTTTATATAGTCATCTTGCCGAAAAGCGCTTTTATGCCATCAGCAAATAACTGCCGCATTGGGCGCAACCCCTGCTCGTAACCGGCTGTCCGCTCCAACTGCCTCCGGCATTTTCCGCTTCTATCCGGCGCAGGCAATGTTCACGCCCATCACTGCATTTCCGTCTTATAACGGTAGTACCGCGCGTCCACCACCCGCCGCTTGTTTTGCCCTCTGACAAAAAAATGCCGCGCAGCCGCAGGCGCCTTTTCCTGCACGTTTTTGCTCCTTGCAAAAACGCGGGCTGACGGAACCCAATTATGTCTTTCAAACAACGTTCTCTGCCGTACGCAGCCGCCGCTCGGCAAACGAGAGTTTAGTCCGCCCCCTGCCCTTCCGACTGCAATTCTTTGAGGCGGAACGCGCCGTCCGAGCCAAGCGATGCAGGATAGGCAGAACGCACTCCGTTTTTAGCTGTATCGGTAAAGGCAAACACGATTTTTTTATCTTCTTGCCCATCCGTATTGTTCATTCCTGCCGCAACAGTCCCGCCGCGGCTCAAGCGCCCGAACAAAATTTCATCAACCAGCGGCGTTGCAATTTTTTCTTCAATGACGCGGGTCAAATTACGTGCGCCGAACTCGCGCGAATATCCGGTTTCGGCAAGATACGCTTCACATTCCGGCGAAAGCGTCAGGTGCACTTTTTTTGCTTCAAGACGAGATGCAAGGCGCTTCCATTCCTTCCGGACAACGGAAAGAATAATTTCCGGCTCCAAGTGCGCAAATGGAACGACTGCATCAAGCCGATTGCGGAACTCTGGCGTAAATTCCCGCCCGACCGCTTCTTTAAAAGAAATTTTATCGTCTTCAAACGTTGTTTTGTCTCCGCCAAAGCCCACACGCCCCTTTTCAATATCGCGCGCACCGGCATTGCTCGTCATAATGATAATGCAGTTTCTAAAATCAACTTTGCGTCCCTGCGTATCGGTGAGCATACCGTAGTCCATAATCTGCAAAAATATATTGTAAATATCCTCGTGCGCTTTTTCGATTTCATCGAACAAAATGACCGAATGCGGATTTTTCCGCACGTCGTCGGTAAGCTGCCCGCCTGAATCGTAGCCGACGTAGCCCGGAGGAGAGCCGACAAGCCGACTGACGGTGTGCCGCTCCTGATATTCGCTCATGTCATAGCGCAAAAGCGGCTCTCTCAAAATCTCGGCGAGTGCGCGCGCAAGTTCCGTTTTTCCGACGCCGGTCGGTCCCACAAACAAAAAACTTGCTTCCGGTTTTTCAGGATTTTTAATTCCCGCGTGCGCACGTTTTACCGCATTTACAATCGCATTGACGGCTTCATTTTGCCCATATATCCGCGCGCTCAAATTTTCTGCAAGATTTCGTAAATTATCCTTTTCGCCGCCGGATACGTTTTCAACGGGAACGTGCGCCATTTTTGCAATCACTTTATAGACGGCGCCGTTCGACACGCTTTTGGGCTTAATGCCGAAACTGCGCGAGGCAATTTCCGTAACTGAGGCAAGTTGAATGGCAGGTTTTCCCGTAAAGCCGCCGCCCGCTTTGATTTTTGTATACGCGCCCGCTTCATCGATGACGTCAATCGCTTTATCAGGGAGACGTTTATCGGCAATATATTGAATGGACAGGTCAACCGCGTTTTCCACAACGGATTTTGAATATTTGACGTTGTGATAGCACTCATAGTGCGGCAAAAGCCCTTCGACAATCTTAACCGCTTCATCGCGCGTCGGCTCAACAATGTCGATTTTTTGAAACCGTCTTACAAGCGCACGGTCTTTTTCAAAATTCTTTGCGTATTCTTCAAACGTCGTCGAACCGATACAACGTAATTTTCCGCTGGTCAACATAGGTTTGAGCAAATTTGCCGCGTCCATGCTCGAATTGCCGTTCGTTCCCGCACCCATAATCATGTGGATTTCGTCGATGAATAAAATCGCCTTTTTGCGGGAAGCAATTTCATCAGTTACAGCATGAATGCGCTCTTCAAAGTCTCCGCGGAATTTAGAACCGGCAAGCATAAGTCCCAAGTCAAGAGAATAAATCGAAAAACCTTTGAGCTCATCAGGCACCAGTCCCTTAACGATACGCTCAGCCAAGCCTTGAGTAACCGCAGTTTTTCCGACTCCGGCATCCCCTACGTGCAGGGGATTGTTTTTTACACGCCGGCACAAAACTTGAATTGTCCGCTCAATTTCTTCTGTGCGCCCGACAAGCGTATCATACGTGCCCTTTGCCGCAAGTTCCGTCATATTGACGCAGTAACGCTCAAGCGCAGTTTTCCGCCCGCCGCGGGTGTTTTTTTCCTGCGACGAAGGACTGCTTTCTTCAAACTGCGGAGAGGAGCTGCCGATAGTCCGTATCCGCATAACCATTTCCGAAAGCCTATCATGATCAACTCCATTGATTTTAAGAAAATACGAACAATAATTTTTCTTTTCATCAAACATACTCAACAGAACGTCAGTTATATCCACTGCGTCCCGGTCGCCTGCAACGCAGTGAAAGACCGCGCGGTTCATTACGGACTGAAAGCCAAGCGTTTCCGCAGGAGCGCCTGAGGCTTCCGTCCCAAATGGGTATTTCGGAACTTTCGTATCGAGATATTCAGCAATATCGGAACTCAGCTTCTCCATGTCTGCTCCGCTTGCATTTAAAATATCTATGACGGGAGCTGAATGCAGGGCCGCAGCCAAAATGTGTTCCGGAGTCAAATACTCGTGCCGCGACTGACGGACAAATAAAAGCGCTTCGGACAATATTTTTCCCAACAACGGACTGATTTTCATTGGCGTTCAACCTCTACTTTTAAAGGAAATCCATGCTGACGAGCCTGCGCCGTTGCCATAGCAGCACGTGTCATTGCAATATCGTACGTATACACGCCGATAACGGCTTTTCCGTTTCGATGCGCTTCTTCCATCACGGCGTTTGCTTCATTCTTGCTCTTATCAAAAATCGAAATGAGAACGGAAACGACAAAATCCTTCGTCGTATAATCATCATTGAATAAAATAACCTTGCATTCTGGAGGCGGTTCCGGAAAAGAATCCTGTTCCGCTCGTACGGTTTGTGCAACATGGGCGGTCTCAAGCATGGGGAAACTATAGCACAATTCGACTGTGTAGTGGAGATGTTTTTATAAACAAAACAAAGAATTATGCGATAATCGAAGTACAAAAATCACAAAACGCGCGCACCTTTTTGCCCGCACAGGAAAAACTTATGCCCAAAAAGAAAAGAATTTTTACGCGGCCTAAAATACGCTGCAATGCGCCGACAACGATTGCATTCATTCTCATTTGCACAGCAATCCTTACAGCCCAGACAATTTTCCATACGGAAGTTATCGCAGATTTTTTTACGACAGGTGGCTCCGGCAAAAGTCCTGCGCCCTTTAATGCCGCGCACGCGCTCGACTACGCACGGCTTTTCCTGCACGTTTTCGGTAATTCTGACCGCCTGCATTTTATTTCGGAGGCAGTATTTATTTTGCTGCTAGGACCACCCGCCGAAGAAAAATACGGCTCGTCCCTTCTTGCTCTGATGCTTGCCGTCGCAGCAGCCTTTTCCGGCGTGCTCAACGCTTGTTTTTCTCCCATTCCGCTGACAGGCTCAGGCACCGTTGCATTTTTACTCGCTTTCCTCTTTTTATTTTCCACGCGAAAAAAGAATGAAGTGCCGCTTTCCTACATTTTGATTTTCATCTTGTATGCCGGAAAAATCATCGCCGATATTCAAACGCAACGCAATATCATCCCTCTCATCCAAATTGCCGGTGGATTGTGCGGAAGCCTGCTTTCCTTTTTCGCCGTTCCTCAAAAGAAGACTCAGACAAAATCTACAGCGGCAAAAACGCCCGCCGCTACTCGAAAGTATCCAGAGCCTGTCCCTGCGCCGGAAATCCAAGATGACACCGTTATCGGCGCACTGTAAGGGAGCGGCAGCCGCGTTTCAGATACGCGCAGAAGCCTCCCCTCCCCCGCCGCACGCGCCTAATACAGCGCAATTTCCTTTTCTTTAAGCGTCTGCGTTACGGACTGTACCATCGTTTTTACGTCCGTTTTACAGTCATACGAAAAATACGTCTGATTCTTTCCGTCATACTCGGAAAATAAAATTTCTTCTCCGCCGATAAAGCGGAACGTAACAATCGAAGACGAAATCTCTTTTACATCCGCGCCGTCGTAATCGGAGACCAAAAGCGCAATATCGTCCTCGCTGCTCAAAATCTTGTCGCCGCTCGTATCGCGTTTGACGACGGCATACACATTGCGCTCACGCGGCAGCCTCTGACGCCCGTCGTCCTCATCCGATGCAAAATGGTATTTATAAATAAAAACATTCGCCGAAAACAATTTGCGCTCCCTCTGCCCGCCGTCTTTTACAAAAAGAAAATTCGTAACGCCGTCGCCGCCAAGCCCCCTGCCGAGAGAGTTTGCAAACCCCGCCCCCGACCAGCCAGTTTTTGCCGCGCCGAAGTCCGTATCCGCCTTAACCGCAGAACTTTTTACGCTAAAAACATACGCATCTTTTATTTTCGCCTCAAAGTCCGTGTATTCCGTAATTTCCTCGTGCTCATCCTCGACCACCGCCACACGGTTCGGCGCTGCCCGATGACGCGGCAAAAAATCACGGATAAGCGTCGCCGACACCGCAACAATTCCCAAAATCGCCAAAACGAACACCAAAACAAAATCCGCTTTTTTTATAACGTCAAAAATCGCCTTTTTCATCGTTCCTCCACAGGTATTTCTTGTGATTTTTAGGGCGCAGCCGGAATCTCCAACCGGCTTTTCGCGGTTCCGGCTTACGCCTCCATTGCTTTGCAACAAGCCGCTCCAATCCGGCACAGGCGCTGTTCCCGTCGTTTACGCATTTTCCGCCTGAATGCGCTTAATCTCCCGCATGGTTCAGGCAGTCAACCGCCCCTCCCTGCAAGAGGAAATGCTCTCAAAGTCGAAAAAACTGACGCGCCGCCGCGCGCATCCTTCTCGCCTACATTCTGTTTTCTAAAGAGAGCGCAAGCGTAACTTCCGTCGGCGAACAATTCAGTTTTGCAGCGATTTCATCTATAGAATAATTCATATCGAACAGCGACACGATAGAATCTTTTAAGTCCGATTTTGCCGGGCGGCTCAGCGGTATTTCCGAAACGGAAATCTCCGGCAGTTTTGCAACAGTTCCTGTATACCCATGACCTGCGCCTCCTGTCGAAATAGAGGGTTCTTCGCTCACAAATATGCCTGACATCATGGAAGGAGGCGTTTCATCAAAAAGCGTATTTTGCGCAGCAGAGGCGCTCTCTCCCTGCGGCAGCATAACAGATGCCGAAGAAGCGGCTTTGTTTTGCGCGGCAATCGCATTGCGAGAATAAGAGTGCGCGGCATAACGCGCCGCTGCATTTGAAAACGCAGCATTTTCCTGCGCAGACTGTTCGATTTTTGCCCGAAAACCGCTCAACGCCGTATTTTTTGTACTTATGTCGTCCAAAAGCTTAATTCGCTTTTCCGCATCCGCAACTAATGTGCGAAGACGGTTTATTCTATCGTCAATCAGCGAAATATTTCGTTCCGCATTTGCATTCAAGTCAATAACAATCCGGTTTATTTCGGACTTTGCTTTCTCAATAACGTCATCGGTCGTAAATAGTTTTTTAAAATTCCGTAAAAAGAGAAGCCACAAAAGAATATTCAAAACGATAAGAAAAAAAAGAACAATGTTCATTGTTACCTCATAATATCGATGTGCTGACCAAGGTAGGATTCTTTTAGACGCGGAGCTTTTTCTTCGCCGGTATCCGCGGAATTTTTATCTTTTTTCTTTTTCCGCCCGCCGGACTCAGAACCGCGCCCGTCTTCATTTACGACGGACGCCTTGCTATTTTCTTCAGTTTCTTTGACACGCTGCGCTTTTTCTTTATTTTGCTCGATAACGTCAGCCTGCTGCATGGCATCGGCAAGTTTTACGCCCTGCTCATGGAATGCCGCTTCTTTTGCAACATTTTGAATCTGCGCATACATTGTCTGTAAATCAATTGGTTGTATAGCCATCTCCTGGTCCTTTTGAAATATCGAGCAGCGGAGGCTCGTATTTTCCGCGTTTTGCAAACGCATTTTCATAGAAGAACGTGCAAGCGGTAACTTCCGTTTTAACTTCATCGAGAACATCGCGGACAAAAATCTTTGTTCCCGGATACACCGTTCCTTCAACTTTGACTTTGCCGACCGCCTTTAAATCCCGCAGACGCTGCTGCAAGGTATCGATTTCCTTATTCATTTCTTCGGCTTTTGCGTTAATTTCGTCACGCCGCTCCATCAACTTTGTTAAATTTTCTTCCTTGTCTTGCGGAAGCGAACGACGTATCTGCTTCTGATTTTCAAGCGTTCCGATATCAAGTTCAATATTTTCAAGTTCCTTTGAAAGAGCCGCCTGTTCTTCCTGCAGACTGTCGAGCCGCTTTTTGGCGCGGGGATCGACACCGACCGTCAGTTCCGTCGTCGCCCCGCCTCCCGGAGAGCCGACTGTCCGCGCACAAATTTCTTCGGTTGCAAACAAATGCCCGCCGGTAATCTGCGCCTTTTTTCCATACAAGACAATATTTTTCATCGCGGTAACATCACAGTTCATGAGACTGTCAGTCGCAATCACGTTTTCTTCAACTTCAAGGTGCGTTTCCTGCACGAACTTCGCCCACAGAGATTTTCCCGCTTTTATCAATCCCTCGTTTTTCCCAAAAATACCCTGCCGGACAATGATATTGCCGTCCGATTCAATCTTGCATTTACCGACTGTCCCGCCGATTTCAATATCGCCTGAAGCTTTGACAGAAAATCCGTCATCAACGCCGCCTTTAATCACAACTGCGCCCAAGAAAATAATGTTTCCGCTCTTAATATTAACTGCATCAAGGTACATGACCGGCTCAACAGTGATTTTTCCATTAACCAAAATAACTTGCCCGTCGACAGAAGCGACAATCGTAACGCCGTCCTTATCGAATTCAACATTTTGTCCCAACTGCACGGGATTGTCCTTGCCGTTTTTCGCTTCAAGATAGCGTCCCGCCAGCGTTTTTCCGCCCTTCCCGCGCGTCGCAGGAATGAGTTTTGCAAGCGGCTGTCCTTTTACAACATTTTGAATCCTATTGAGCTCTTTAAAATTAACTGCGCCGGATTCGGTTTCGCGCACTTTAATCTTGCTCATGTCAGTTTCAAAATTGTACTCAAGATAAGAATCGTGTCCGTCTTCCGGCAGTATCGCCGCGGCAACTTGATATGGCGTTCCATATACAGGACTATCTACGAATTCTCGTATTTTATCTTCAAGAATGCCGGCTACAACATCCTGCGCCTGTATGACTTTCATAATCTGCTCGAACGACGCATCCGCACCGCTCATCGACGGAGCGTCAACAGTCATCATCGCAGACATTTCGTCCTTTGCAACGTCCACGGATACCACCGCGTCTCCAGAAGCGACGTGTTTATACGCGCCGACCGTCTCGTATTCGCCGCCGGTGCCTTTTGCAATACATGTATCAACCTTTTTGTTGTCGATGGTTTCCGTATCAGGACGCTTAAGCTGACTATACACTTCGTCCGAATCGACCGGACGTCCGTTTCCAACAGGCGGTATAACCTTAAGCATGATGGAAGAGCCGAAGTGCCGAATATAAAACAATCCGTCCGAATCCGCAATTTTTTCTTCTTCGGCAACGGCATTTTCCCCGTCGGCTTCTTTAGAAACAACTTTTTTAGTTTTCGCGACAGCTTCCGCACTCGGATAAATACGCAGTTTCCATGCCTTTTTTCCGATTCCCATAAAGCCCTGACTTCCGCGCTCAATTACTTCGTATTCAAGGTTTGCAGGGTTTGCTTCCAACTGCACTGCCGCATCTTCTAACGCGTCTTCAATCGTATCCGCATTTACTTCAACATCGCGGATATCCTGGTCGATTTCAAAGCGTTCTTTCATGTCTTCGCGAATTCTATCAAGTCTGACCATTTTTACATAATTCCTTTTCTAAGATTGGTAAGTTTTGCGCGAAGCCTGAGCGTCGCCTTTGTATGCAGCTGCGAAATGCGCGACTCGCTGACTTCGAGCACCGCGCCGATTTCCTTAAACGTCAAATCTTCATGGTAGTACAAGATGACGACCATTTTTTCTTTTTCCGGCAGTTCGTTTATCGCCTGAATCATAACTTTGCGGATTTCTTCGCGCTCGGCAATAACATCAGGATTAAGACTTGCGGGGGACTCGATACTGTCGCCAATGGACATACTGTCGTTTTCGTCACCCGAATACCATACTTCATTTAAAGAAAGCACGCTTGTACCAGACACTTTCATAATCGTTCGGTGGTATTCCTCTTCCGAAATTTTAAGAGAGGCGGCAATTTCAGCATCGGTTGCAGGACGACCAAGTTTGGATTCAAGAGAGACAATCGCGTCTTCTATTTCCCGCGACTTTTGCCTGACTGAACGCGGCACCCAGTCAATCTGCCGCAATTCGTCGAAAATTGCGCCGCGTATGCGCGTTACCGCATATGTTTTAAATTTTACATTCTTTGAAGGATCATATTTACTTATCGCGTCGAGAAGCCCGAACTGCCCGAAGCCGACAAGGTCGTCAAACTCGACGCAGTTGGGCATTCCAACTGAAATTTTTCCCGCAACGTATTTTACAAGCGGCATATATTGACGGATAAACTTATCGCGCAATTTGGGAGATTTTGTTTTGTGAAATTCCGACCAAAGCTGGTCTTCGTCGAGATCCTCATTTATCGGTGTAACAGCCGTATTCTCCATCACGTGTTCCTTCGTTTTCATTCCTTTTCTCTGCTCAACAGCGTACTTATCGCCTTTGCCATCGTTTCCGCATTATTGTCCGCGGCAGGACTTTTCGGGCGTTTTTTTACGGCGGCAGGAGTGCTGCCAGAATCCGTTCCCGTATCGGGAGCAGGCGCTTCTTCGCCGACAGAATCCGGCACAAGACTCTCAATTTCTTCAAAATCAGGAAGAACGCCGAGTTCTTCGCTTCCTGCCGCAGATTGACTTTGAGCAGCGCCTCCGCCGTTTTTTGCCGCCTCAACAGGAGACGCCTTTTCTCCAAGCGGCACGGGAACAAAACCGCCTGAATTTTCGTTTGCAGAAGGGACAGGTTGAGAAGTTTCCGGGCGTACAACTTCCGGAGACGGAGACTGTGCGGGCGCGGCAACAGCCGTGTTCATAGGCTCAGCCTCCGCTGCATTTACCGATTTTTCCTGAAGCACGGAACGTTCCGTTTCGGAAGCGTTTTCCGCATTTTCGAGGCTTACCGGCTCCGATTCAATGTCAGTGGTATCTTCTGCAGTCAGCATTTGACGGTTGTTGCCGACAAAAAAACCGTGCGTATTGTCGGCAGCCGGTAAATCCTCGTCTTCTATTGTTATATCAACGGTCTGCCCCACGCTTGAATCCGCAGCAGTCTGCCCTTCCCGCTCGCCGTCAGGACTTGCTCCGTCCAAAAAATTCTCATACAAGTAACTAATGCCGAATCCGATCGCTCCGAATATCACACAAAAAATCAGGGCTTTCAAAAAAATCGTTGAAAAGCGCGAATGAGAAAACATACCGAAAAAAAGCGAGAGAAAAAAACCGGCAGCCGAAAATCCGGCAATAAATTTTATATTTTTAATTTTCCGCCTCCCAAGCGGCAGGTAGTTTTATAAGTCCTTGTAATACAATGCTTTATAAAAACACCCGCACGCGTTTTACAAAAACCTTTAAAGCCGCTTCGCTAAAGGCTTATTAAAAATCATTATATAATAATTCACACCAAAAAAACAGCGCAAACTATACTTTCTTCTTGCTCAAAAATTTCTTTAAGAAACTTGAAACGCCTTCATTGCCGGATGCATCCGTTTTTTCAATCCTGCCGACAATATGTTTCAAGCATACCGACGGTTTCGACGTCGGATTGATGACGATAAAAGGTTTTTGCCGGATAACCGATGCCTGTACAATCGGGTCATCGTAAACAAAACCGATATAGTCAACTTTACAGCCGCAAAATTGCCCGACAATCGTGATAATGCGGTCGGAAATGCGCTTTCCTTCGTCCGCCGAATGCACGCGGTTTACTAACAACTTGAGATTCAACTGCCGATCAACGATTTCCGTCGTTATGATTTTAATGATTCCGTACGCGTCGGTGATAGCCGTCGGCTCAGGAGTTGTAACGACGTACACTTCGTCCGCCGCGGCAACAAACTGCAAAACGTTGTTTGCAATGCCTGCCCCCGTATCGATGATGATAATATCCGCATTGCCGAGCGCGCTAAACTGCTTTGCAAAATAGTCTAATTCTTCGACGGAAAGATTTGCGATTTTGGAAAAGCCGTTTGCGCCGGCGATAAATTTTATGCCGAATTCGGTATCGAGAATAATCTCTTTCATCGTGCGCTTTTTGTTGATAACGTTCATCAAATTGTATTGCGGCACGACGTTCAACAACACGTTGACGTTTGCCATTCCTAAATCGCCGTCTATAAGGATGACTTTTTTACCGAGTTGGGCGTACGCAATCGCCATATTTACCGCAATATTTGTTTTGCCGACACCGCCCTTGCCGCTGGTAATGGCAATAATGCGCGTAGAGTGCTCATGAGCGCCGGCTCTATATTCGTTTATTTGAGATTTCGACGGGTCTCCTATAATCGTTCTCAGTTCACGAACTTGTTCTTCCATCATTGTGCTCCAAACTTGTCTTCTATATGTGTTCTGTCAATCTTAAAATTTTCCAAGCGGATTAAAAAATCAACAACGCTTGCGCGGGAGAGCGTTTTTGAAACATTCTGCCCGTCGGTTAAATATGAAACGCTTTTGTGCCGCTCGCTCAAAACGCTTATCACATTGCCGTACTGGTCGCTTTCATCGCATTTGGTGATGATTACCGACTGATACCCGAACGGCTCGTAATTCTGCATGATTTTTTTCAAATCGCGTCCTTTCGTCGATGCCATAACCGCAAGGTACACATCTGGATTAAGCCCGCGGACATCAAGCATATTTTTCATATCTGCAATGTGGTTTGCATCGTTGGGACTGTAGCCGCTCGTGTCGATAAATATTGCGTCAACCGTATCGCGGTAATCTTCGTACAGTTTTTTAACATCTTCGGCGCTTTCGGCTTTCATTACTTTTTTGTCAAAAAGCGTGCTGAATCGGTCAAGTTGCTCCACCGCCCCGACTCTCATCGTGTCTGTCGTAATAAAGCAAAAGTTATAGTGAATGCCTTCCTTTCTTTTGTTCAAGTATTGCTGCGCCGCAATTTTTACAAGCGTCGTCGTTTTTCCGACTCCCGTCGGTCCTACGATGATAACAACGTGCGGCTTTCGATGCGTTTTATCGTCGGCAATCGAAATGGACTCCCCTATCCAGTCAACAACTGTTTGCTGCACCAAGTCAAAGTCGTTGAGTTCTTCAAGCGAAAAGGACTTTTTCATCTTATCCGTGATATTTTTGATGTACGGCACGGTGAACTCATTATCAGCAAGGAGATTTTCAATCCGTTCTATCGACGGATGGACTTTAGACGAGCTTTCCGCAAGTTCTTTCAGCCTGCTTCCAAACTCATCGCGCATCTTTTCCATCGTCTTTTCAAGATTCTTTACCTGCTGAATCGGCAGCGCAGAATTTTCAGCGCTTTTTTTCAACAATTCATCGCGGTTTTTCAAAAACGAATCGACTGCATTGCGCTCTCCGTAGGGCAAAACGGCAGGCTGTGCGGGCATTTGCGACATCGGCGCAGAATACAAATTTGCAGCCGGAGCGCGGCTTTTTACGATATATGAGACTTCAACTTCCTCTTTTTGCCCAAAACCAAAAAAACCGCCGCTTAAAATCTGCCGTTTATCAGTAATTGAATAATCATATTTGTACAAGTCAAAAAGCTGACGTTTGGCATCCTCATAGGTACACGCCCGCAGTTTTCGCACACTTTCAGTATCGTAATCCGGCATCGCTATCTCCCATCCTCTTCAGTTATTTCACCCAGCACTTCAAGAGAAATGCTGTTTCCTGCGGCAAGTATTTCTTTTTCGGAAATAACAACTACGCCGGGCATTTCACGCTCAATCGAATATTTAACAAGCTGCCGTATAACGCTTGAACACATGATGACGGGCAGGTACCCCATGTTTTTTACCGTCTGCAAGTCCGCGCTTACCGACGTAATCCATTTGCGCCCGTCAACAGGATCGAATGCGGCAAAGGGACGCGAACCGTCGGAAGGATACTGCGCGTGCTCCAAAAACTTTTGCGACCAGTCCTGAGACAGATTTACGACGCGGAGTCTTCTGTCATTGTCCGCATACTGCATACAAATCTGCAAGCCCAACGCTTCGCGCACCTTTTCGATAAGCTGCCACGTATTCGACGTGATGGAGCCGTAATTTGCAAGCGTTTCAAGAATCGTAACCATATTTCTAATTGAAACCTGCTCCATAAGAAGCCCTTGCAGGATTTTTTCAATATCGCCGTACGAGAATTTGTGCTTGTCGCCGTTTAATACTTCATCAACGACAATCGGATTCGTTTCTTTTACGGAATTCAAAATCGTCGCAACTTCCTGCCGTCCAAGAATCTCCGCCGCGTGATTACGGATGATCTCTGTAAGGTGCGTTGCAATAATCGTCGGCGGGTCAACAACCGTGTAGCCGGCTTGCTCCGCTTCCTGCCGGCGGTCTTCTGGAAGCCAGATTGCAGGCATTCCGAATGCAGGGTCGCGCGTTTCTTCGGCATTGATTTCCTGCGTAACGCCGCCGGTATTCATGCACATATAATAGCCAAGCCGCGTTTTCGAGCGTCCGGCTTCAATACCGCGGATTTTAAAACAGTATTCGTTCGGGTCGAGGTTCATGTTATCCATAATGCGGATGCGCGGAACGCTCAAGCCCAAGTCGAGCGCACACTCACGACGTATCCGCGTAACGCGCTCCAAAAGTTCCGCCCCTTTTGATTTATCGACGAGCGGGACAAGCGCAAAGCCGATTTCAAGGGAAAGCGGGTCAAGCGGAGCAACGGAATCGGATTCCGGAGAGGAACCTTTTGCGCCGCTTTTTGCCGCCGCTTCGTCCGCGCGTTTTTTTTCCGCTGCTTCGTTTTTTCCCTTTTTAAGCCGGTAGCCGATGTAAAAAAAGAGCGCACCGATTGGAATGAGCAGAAATTCCGTGTGATTGCGGAGCGCAATGCCCATGAGCGCAAGAGCCGCCCCGACGATTTCGTACACCGTGCCGTCAATAGAAAACTCGCGCTTAATCTTGTCGGTAAGCGACTCATCAGCCTTGTCTCCGGTAACAAGAATACCGGTTGCAAACGAAAGCATAAGCGAGGGTAACTGCGACATAAGTCCGTCACCGATAGTCAAATTGGAATAAATCGAAAGTGCAGACTGAAAATCCATGTTGTTTATCGCCATGCCGACTATAAAGCCGCCGATGAGATTTACAACGGTGATAAAAATGCCCGCCTTTACATTCCCCGACACAAATTTAGACGAACCGTCCATGTTTGAATAAAAATCGATGTCGCGCCGGAGTTCTTCTTTTTGCGTACGCGCTTCTTCTTCTGTGATGTAGCCGTTAGAAAGCTGCGTGTCAATGTCAAGCTGCTTTACCTGCATAGAATCGAGCGTAAAACGCGCGGCAACTTCTGAAACGCGCCCCGCTCCTTTGGTGATGACAATAACCTGCACGACGATGAGAATAACGAAAATCACCAAGCCGATAACAAGATTGTTGCCGCCGGTTACGATGTTCGCAAACGCTTTTACCATAACGCTCTGCCGGCTTAAATATGCGGCGGCGTTTACGCCTTTTTCAGCAAGGATAAGGCGCGTGGAAGAGATATTTATTCCCAGTCCGAACAGCGTCGCAAACAAAATTATGCGCGGAAACGAAGAAAAATTAGATGCGCGCGGCGTATAAATAACAACAAGCAAAATAACGACCGCAAAGGCAAGATTTAAAATCATAAAAATGTCGATAAAAAATCTATTGAGCGGAATTACGAGCATAAGAATCACGACGACAGCCGCAACGCCCGGCACATTTTTTTGTATAAAGTCTAAAAGATTAAATTTATTTTCGTTTGCCATCAGCCCCCACCCAGCAAGCTACTTATTTTTTCTTTGAGTTAATTTTCATAATCTCAGCGTATATATTTGCAAGCACCGCTAAATATTTGTCGGGGATTATATCACCAACTTCCGTCTCTGCATAGAGAGAACGGGCAAGAGGTCTGTTCTCGACAATCGGAACATTGTTTTCTTTAGCGATACGCCGCATCAAAAGCGCCGTCTCATCCTGTCCTTTCGCCGTAACTTTCGGAGAATCGTCAACAGCCCTGTCGTATTTCATGGAAACGGCAAAATGCGTCGGGTTCGTGATAACGACGTCGGCTTCTTTTACCGCTTTCGGCATATTGCGCTGCAAAAGACGGCGCGCCTCCGCCATCAAACGACTTTTTACCTGCGGGTCGCCTTCCATCTCTTTATATTCCTGCTTGACTTCAAATTTGGTCATCTTCATCGACTCCATAAACTCGTGCCGATTCACAAAATAATCGGGAACGGCAATTGCAAGGAGCACAACGGCGGAAGCGACAAGCATAAACGCCGCCGCTTTTGAGATAACAGTAACTGCTCCCGCAGCATTCCCATTTTGAATGGAGAAAAGAATAACCGGCATCGTGCGGCGCACCGTAAGAAAAGCGATAACGGCAAGCACGGCGACTTTTCCAATCGACTTGACGATATTAAACGCGCCTTGAAACGAAAACAGCGTCTTTTTAAAATACTGCCCGAACTTCGGAGCGACTTTGGAAAACTGCGGCTCAATCGGCTTGAGACTAAAAATCATGCCGCGGTTTTGAATAATATTCGCACTCACGCCTGCAAGGATTCCGACAAACGTTACCGGCAAAATCATCAGCGAAAACTTCCGAAAAAAAAGTTCCATAAATGCAGGATTTTGAACGTCGCTTTGCGTTACGCGCAAAAAAAAGAAGCGCATAATTTCTGCCGAAGTGCGAAAAATGTAAGAGCCGAGCAAAATCAGCGTCAAAACCGTAAACAAAAGTACGATTGCGCCGGAAAGTTCCGTACTCTTTGCAACTCTGCCCTCTTCCCGCGCCTTTTGGAGTTTATACTCGGAAGGCTCCTCCGTGCGCCCTTCGTCTTCTGCAGCAAACCACTGCAGGTCGATGTCGTCAAAACTCATCTTACGCACCTCCGGCGGCGCTAAGCAGCGCGATTATCGAATTCAAGCCGGTATTGAACGAACGGATAAAAAATTCGACAAGAGACGGGAAAACTGCAAAAATAATGCCGAATGCAAGCATAATCATAATCGGAAAACCTTCGGAAAGCAGGTTCATCTGTGGAGCCGCCTTCGATAACAGCCCCGTACTGACGGTTATTAAAAGCAGCGTCCCCATTATAGGAAGAGAAATAACAAGCGCGTCCGCAAAGAGGTTTGACAAACCTGAAAGCAAAAATGTTACGATTTTTTCACGCGCGGCAATAAGCTCAAACACGTTGAGAGACGAAAGACTTGATGCTAAACCGCGCAAAAATAATTTTTGAAACCAGTGATTTTGCATAAAGATAAGCATGGCAATAAGATTAAAAAACTGCCCCATAAGCGGATTTTCGACTTGAGAGAGCGCGTCGTATACTTCGCTTGCGCTAAATCCCATCTGAAAAGCGAAAAACTGCCCTGCCGTACTGAATGCGGAAAAAATAAGCGACACGCAAAAACCGATTAAAACGCCGATCAGCGCTTCTCCTAAAATCAAAAACGCAAAATACACACTGAACGCGCCGTCCGCCGCAGCAACGCTTCCGTACGCGCTGTAGTCGGCAATTCCCATGAGAATATACGCCATGTAGCCGGCGAGCGCTATTTTTGCAGCGTGCGGAACCGTCCGCATAGAAAAAAGCGGCAGCGTAAAAATCAATCCCAACGTGCGGGCGCCAGCTAAAATAAAAAACGGCGCGCGCGCAAGAATGCCGTCAATCATCGTTTTCGCTTAACGGGCGATACGCGGAATCATTTGGAATAAAGAGAGCGTATATTCGCGCATTTCCGTAAACATCCAGCCGCTTAAAAGCGCAATGACGGCAAGAATAACAACGAGCTTCGGCAAAAAAGTGAGCGTCTGCTCTTGTATCGACGTTGTCGCTTGAAAAATCGCTACGACCAAGCCGATTATCAGCGCCGCGCTCAATACCGGCAAAATCATCATAAAAACCTGCATAATGCCGCCGCGGATAAGATTTACCAGTTCTCCCGTTGACATTTTTCCTCCCGTAAGAAGTTTTCAAGGATGTTTCACCATCTTTCAAAACTTCTAAGCCGTGCTTTTGCACTGAAATAAAAAAGCACATAAATAAGCGATGTTTTACCGAACGGCAAAACTCCAAATAAAAAGTACCAGCGGCATTTCAACCGGCATTTTTATCTTCCGTTTATCGTTTTTCTTCTATAAATATAGGGCGCAGACGTATCTCGTAACCGGCTTTCCGCGGTTTCATTCGCGGAAAGCCGCGAACGGCTCCGCCGCCGCTGCAATCCGGCGCAGGCGGCACTCCCGTCGCTTACGCAGCTTCCGCACACAAAACGGAATTTTCGCGCTTCCCTCACCGCGCACAGTCTGTTGCGTACGCCGGTCATTCATGGAAACTGCCGACAGGAAAAACCGATTTTGAACGGATTCCACCATTCACTATCCGCAGTCCTCTTAAAACCCCAAAAGCACAGGCAGCAAAAGCCGCGTCGTCCTTGGACAGGGCGCCTTTTACACAAGTTTACGATTAGCAAACCTACAAGCGTACGGCAGCTCCATTGCCTCATTCACATCTATTTTTCGCGACCGCCGTTTTCCCTCTATTTTCTGACAGAAAACCATACTAAGGGGCGTTGCGGGACGCTCCCGCTTTTTTTAAGCTGCTTACCGATAAAGTTTTAGCGCAGCACCGAATTAAAGAGTTGCTGCGTCAAAAGTCCCCAGCCGTCAACAAGTACAAAGAGCATGAGCTTAAACGGCATGGAAATCTGCACCGGCGGCAGCATCATCATACCCATCGACATAAGAATGCTCGCAACAACCATGTCGATTATAATAAACGGAATATACAAAATAACGCCGATTTTAAACGCAACGGTCAACTCGTGCAAAATATACGCAGGAATCAAAATGTGCGTAGGCACATCGGCAAGCGTATTGGGCTTTTCAAGTTTTGCCATATTCATAAACGTTGCGATATATGACGTGTCGCCCGCCATCTGCGAATACATAAAAATGCGCGCCGGAGACTCCGCCAGCCGGTAGGCTTCTTCAATGCCGATTTCTCCGTCGGAAAGCGGCTTAAATGAATTGTTATAGATATTCGTAAACGTCGGCCACATTGCAAAGAGCGTCATAAAAAATGCAATTCCGTTTAGAACGGCTGTAGGCGGTACCTGCTGAAGAGAAAGCGCGCGTTTAATAAAGTCCAACACGATGGAAAAACGCAAAAAACAGGTGAGCAAAATTAAAAGGCTCGGCGCAAGCGTAAGAACGGTAAGCAGGGCAAGCAGACGGACGGAAAATGCGACTTCGCGTCCAGTTTGCGGCTGAGTTATCTGAATATTTACGTTCGGTACCTGAGGATTACGGATATTGGTATTTTGTTCGGTTGTTCCGGCAGTTGAGCCTTGCGGAAAAGTATTGCGCTGTTGAGAGAAAGTTTGACTTGAAGCAAGGAGCGCAAAAAACAGAATGCAGTAAATAGTTTTTGAAAAACGCTTCATGTCATTCACCGCCTTTTATGCGCTCACGCTGGCGTTCAAGCATATCGGAAAGTTTATTTTGCGACGAACCAAACACGCCGCCTTTATCGCGCGGTCCGCCGGGCATAAAAATATCGAGGATGTCTGCAAAGGAGCGCGGCTTTTTTACGTTCTTATGCTCATCGGAATACAGATTCATCGCATCGACCAGTTCTTTATCCGTTACTTCCGCAATCAAGTTTACGGAATTTTCTGCAACGCCGATGATATACGCGCGATCGACAAGCGTGATGATTTCTGCCGCTTTGCCGTTTCCAAGCGGCACCGACGAAACTAAACGCAAAAAAGGGTCGTCGCTGTCTTGAGTGCGCATACTCCGCTTAAAAAGCCAGAGAACAGCGTAAATACAAGCGACAACGGCGGCAAGCACCAAAATCATCCGCGCAAAAAGCCAGAATGTAGAAACAGAAGTCTCCTGCCGTACCAATTCCGTATTACGCGGAGCAAGCGATATTGCTGATTCGTCAAAAGAATTTTCTACCGGCGGCTTAACGAGAGTATCTTCAGAAATGTTTGAGACATCTTCAGAAACTTGTGCATAAAGACTGCCGGTCAGAATAAAAGCGCAAACGAGCGCACACTGTATTTTTTTTGAGATATTCAATTTTCCCCACCCTAAAAAATCGAATTTTAATGCAATTCGGACACCCTCTCCAACGGAGACAAGATTTCCGTTACGCGGACGCCAAAGTTTTCATCAATAACGACAACTTCACCTTTCGCAATCGGCTTATGGTTGACTAAAATATCGACCGGCTCTCCGGCAAGTTTATCAAGTTCGATAATCGTGCCCTCGCCCATGCTTAAAATATCTTTGATAGTCTTCTTTGTGCGTCCAAGTTCTACGGTAACTTCCATGAAAACATCCATGATTAGCGAGATGTTTCCCTGTTCGCTTCCCATATTTGATGCCGGCAGAGGCGGGAACTGCAAATTCTGAACGTTCGGAATATTTCCTGTCCCCATCATCTGCTGCGGCATTCCCATATTCGGCATCATACCCATCATTTGCGGCTGCATCCCCATAGTAGCCATCCCTCCCATCATCTGCTGCATCCCTGCATTCGGCATAGCGCCTGCCATGGACTGAGGCACGGCATTCATCGTCTGTGCCTGCGCTGCATCTGGAGCCGCTGCATTTTGTGCCTCGGCAGTCTTTCCGCCGTATGCCGCGCTTATTTTTTCCGCCGCTTGAGCGCCGACAGCCTCCCACAGCGTATAATTTTGTCCGTCAAGCGTCAGCGGATAACTAAAAAGCGCAAACTCATTCTGCGGAATGCGAATCATCGCTTTCGGATTATTAACCGCTTCAGGCGGCTTACAGGCAAGCCCCGCAAATCCGCCCTTTTTGTCGAGTTCCATAATTTCATTATTCGTGTGTATCGACACCACGTCGCCGATACATGAAAGCGCCATCTCATCGAAATCGGCGTTTTCCTCTTTGGAAATCAAGTTGACAAGTTTTTGCGCAAAGTCGGGGGCAAGAATATACAAATGGTCGCCCGTAAGACCTGCAGAAAAGTCGCACGAAACGGCGATAACCGCCTCCGGCAGTTTTCCAAGCAGTTTATCCCTGTCGGAAACCTCTACAATCGGAGCGTCTCCGGAAAATTGTACGCCGGTCATTCCGTTGAGTTTTTCTACCAACGGCTCTTTAAGGGAATCAGAAAATTTCTTTAATGCTTCGACATCTATACTGACAGCAGGCCCGCCTGCAACGTGCCCCGACGGATTTAAGCCGTCAACGGCAACGCCTGAAAGCAGAGCGTCAATTTCATCTTGCGATATTGCACCATCACTCATAATGCATCATCTCCTTCTACGCTGAGTTCTTCAAATTCATCCGCATGAACGTCTTCAATTTTGCCTGTAACCTGTATCGCCATCTTTTTGCCGACAACACCGGGCTGACAATAAAACTTCTTTTTACTGCCGACGCCGAGCGTAAGCGGATCTCCGACTTTCGTATTGGTCAAGCGGACAATATCGCCGACGCGCAAAGCAAGCACTTCCCGCACAGGAAGGTTGATTGAGCCGATTTCAGCAACAATATCCATATCGACGGTAGAAAGTTTTTCCGTCAAAGTCCCCAGATACTGCGTTGTCGAACTTCTGCGGACAGAAGAAAACCAGAACTGGGAAGATAATTTGGATATAATCGGCTCAATAGTAAGGTAGGGAATACAAAAATTCATCATACCTTCTTCGTCTCCGACTTTTGTTTCCAACGTGATAAGAACGACCATTTCCGTCGGCGGAACAATCTGAGCGAATTGCGGATTGGTTTCAATCTGACCAAGACGCGGACGCAAATCGATAACTTGAGTCCACGCCTCGCGCATATTCGCAAGAATGCGAACGATAATTCCTTCCATTACGGACTGCTCGATATCCGTAAGATCTCGGTTTTTATTCGACGACGTTACGCCGCGCCCGCCGAACAGACGGTCAATCATACAGAACGTAATCGTCGGGTCGATTTCAAGTATTGCGTTTCCTTTGAGCGGGTCCATATTGACGACAGCAAGCGTTGTCGGCGTCGGTATGGAGCGGATAAATTCCTCGTAGGTAAGCTGGTCAACCGAAGCGACATGAACATGCACAAGACTCCGCAGTTGGGCGGAAAGACTTGTCGTCGTAAGACGCGCGAACGTTTCGTGCATATTGGAAACGGTACGCAACTGCTCTTTAGAGAATTTATCGGGGCGTTTAAAGTCGTAAATCTTTATCTTACGAGTATCGCTGACAGGTTTAAACTCATCTGCTTCAGAGTCCCCCGTGCTGATAGCCGTAAGAAGTTGATCTATTTCATCCTGCGACAGAACTTCGGTCATTATCCTCACCTTTTACGAAAGCAATCATTGTTCGATAACATCAAGCTGCTGGAACGAAATGTCTTTTATCTTTGAATTGCTCAAAATTTCATCGTTTATTGCGTTGCGCAGTTCTATTTTGAGCTTTTGCTCATTCTGCGGCTTCAACTCAAGAATCGTCTTTCCTGTAAAGTATCGACGTAAAAAGTCCTTGAGTTCAATGCTTCTTTGCGTTATTTCGGTTGACGTCGCCTTATCGTCCTTTTTATAGCCGAGCGCAACGTCCACAATCACGCTTGCCGAAATCTCATCGCTTGTCTTTGTGCGGATTGCGCCAAGAGACGTATACCAATCAAGAATTTCACGCTGAACGGCATATTCATCGCTTATCGGAAGCTGCGGCGGATTGGGATTATTGCCCCCCACAATCTTCATTGTAACAACAACGATAACAACGATAAGAATAATTGCGCCTAATGCAATCGCAACCCATTTTAACAAAAACGGCAAGATTCCTCCGATACCGCCTTTTTTTGCCGCCGGAGCCGCGGATGCACCGCTCTCCAACTCATCAAGTCCATCATCTGCCATTTTTTTCTCCCTGAAAACAATTGTAAAAGTTACAGAACCGCATCAAACCTGCGTTTCTAAAATCATTATCGGCATTTCCGCGCCGACTTTAAGACTTATACACTGCGCAAATGGTATCTTTGCGCCGTGTGTCCAGTAAAAGATATTTGCAGCATTTTCGACGCGTACGCTCTAAAAATGCCCTTCATCAAGAATTATCAAATCCACGCGGCGGTTATATGCCCTGCCTTCCGCGCTGTCGTTCGCCATTTTGGGGCGCGTATCAGCGTAGCCTGCAACATGGAAAGCATTTTCGGTAACGCCGTAGTCAGCAAGATAATGCAAAACGTTCGTTGCCCGCGCCGTAGAAAGTTCCCAGTTGCTCAAAAAGCCTGAATCACTTTTTACCGGCGTATTATCGGTATGCCCCTCAATGCGGAAACGTCTGCCTGCAACTTCCGGAGCCTTAAAAAATTCTGAAAGACGCAAAAGCGTATCGCGCGTTTCATCAATATTAAGATCGGCGCTCCCTTCGGAAAAAAAATTGTCGGCAGCAAGCGTAATGACAAGCCCCCGTTCATCGCTTGTTACCGTAATTCTATTCGATTTTATATCCGGCGCAAAAAGACTGACCGCTTTTTTCTTTGCAAGACCAAGAGAGCGTCCCTTTTCCATTGCCGGAAGAGCGTTGATGGAGTTACCCAAATCGGCAAGCCGTCCTGCCGCAAGCGACATTCCGCCAGAGGTAGTATCAGTTTCTTTCATCTGGAGCGACTGTGTTATCGTCGCAAGCTGCGTAATATCAATTTCTGTTGGATTGTAAAGCATGACGAAAAAACAGAGCATGAGCGTAATCATGTCTCCGTATGTTCCCTGCCACGCTGTTGAAGGCTTTTCTGGTTCCTTCTTTTTCTTTGCCATAAAAAATCCTTAAAAAGCCTAGTCTTTTAAAACGTCCTGCTCAATCGCTTTACGGGAGACAGGATCAAGATACGTCAACAGTTTTTGTCCCATAATACGCGGATTTTCACCTGCTTGAATGGCAAGAACTCCCTCGATGACCATTTCCTTTACGCGCATTTCCGACGAATTGTGCGTAATTAGTTTATTCCCGAACGGAACGATAACCCAGTTCGCCATCATGGAACCGTAGAGCGTTGTAATAAGGGCGACAGCCATGTTCGGACCAAGCGAAGATTTATCTTCAAGGTTGTTCAACATACCGATAAGTCCTAAAACGGTACCCATCATGCCGAAGCCTGGTGCAAAACCGCCCCACTGGTTGATGACGTTTACCCATTCCATGTGCCGCGCTTCGCACTGATTCATTTCGTTTTCCATAATCGCGCGAATAACATTGCCGTCTGTACCGTCAACAACGAGCCGCAGTCCGCTCCTCATAAATGCATCGTCTAAATCTTCAAGACCGTCTTCAAGCGCCAAAATACCTTCGCGCCGCGCCTTGTTCGACAAATCCATCATCTTGCTTACGATGGTCTTTTCTCCGAAATCGGGAACTTTGAATGTCTTGGCGATGATTTTAAATATACCGATGGCTTTCGATAATGGCACGGATATGAAAATCGCAGCGTAAGAGCCGCCGATCGTCATAAATACGGAAGGAATATCGATGATTCCTCCTAACGTACCGCCGGAAGTAAGAACCGACATGACGATACACGCCGCTCCTCCCACAATACCGATGAGTGTTGCTATATCCATTGTTATCCCTCTTGTGTATTAGTACCGATTTTTTTGCGGTATTCAACAATCTTATCTATAATTTCGGCAGGTTTCTCTGTAATTATTAACTGTCTGCCGGACAGCATCGTAAGCGTAAGGTCGGGATTCGTTTCCATACTTTCAATCATGTGCGGATTTACCCAATATTTTTTTCCGTTAAGCCGAGTTACATCAATCATATAGTAATCGCATTCTATCATCTATCAGGCAAAAATCCAATATACATTGATTTTATTTCACGCAGACAGCAAGGGAATGGTAACCTCAAAAACGAGCGCTAGAGGCGCATATATTATAGAAAGAATTGTGCGTTGAGCCGAACGGCGCCGCCTTTAGAAAAAGCGTTCGCATAAGAAAGCGCCGCAGCAAACGCAAGATGGACTGCCGTTTCGGACGTTTTGCAGCGCACAAGATGACGGGAAAGCGCCGCACCGACTGGAAAACTCGTCTTTTCGCGGACAAACAGCGTTTTTCAGCCTGGCTGCAGTACAAGAACCGAGCGGAAAGCCGCTGCAATGAGGAGAAAAGTCAATTCCCCGCAGATGAACAGCGCCGTTCCAGTCATTTATTTTGTGCGTTTGAGCATGAGAATAAACGCGGTGATAAAAAAGAGGTACGGAATCACGCTGAATGCAAGCGTCGTAAGCGGTATGCCGAACACCGGCGTACAGCACGGCAAAATGACGCATAAGTCAACGAGCATGGCGTATACCAGCCCCGCGTACATCGTTACTGCGCCTGCCACGACGGACATCCACGCCGCGTCTTTCGTTTTTGACCACAGCGTTACGGCAAGAAATGCCGCCGCGCCTCCAAAGACCAATTTGAGTACGTATAAAATCATTTCAGACTTCGACATCGGAGCTGCTCCCATTCTTTTTTTGTATGACCGGAAAAAACGGATTTTTTTTCAGTTTGCCGAATACGCCGCGCCCGGCGCCGAACGGCACAATCGAGGGGACGGTATAATCAGGACTAATAACGAGTTCGGCGTCCAGACAGTGCAGGAGGAAAGCGCGGTATGAGGCTTCAGGGATTTTGGGAAAAAGGTAGGGACCTTTGCGGTGCCAGTACGGAGTTAAAATTGTATCGAAGATAAACCAATCTTTTTCGCCCATCGTGAGGGAGGAAGAAAGAAAATCGTAAATTGAACGCGAAAACGCTGCGCATAACGGAGAAGGCACATTTATGCCGCGTAAAACTGCGTACCGGCTGTCGGGCACCGTCTGATTTTTTCCGTCCTGCGGCTTTATACAGACAAAAAAAATGTCCTGCCCCCACGCAAGCGGCGGCGCGACGATAACGGCGGTTTTGCCGCTCCAGTTCGTTTTATCAGGATCCCACGCGAGCCACAGCGCTGCCTCTTCCGAAGAAAATTCCGCCGCCGCGCTGAACGCGTTTTCAAGTCCGTATACAGCGTATACTGTCCGCTGCGAATTGAGCAAAACGCACAGGCTTTTTACAAGATTCGCTTTTTCATCCGTATCGAAAAAACCGGTTTCGCCCCTGTTGAGCGCATTTTTAAAGCGCAAAAACGCGCCGCCTTCCCGCTGACCGAAAATCGCCCGTCCGCCCTCGCGGTAAAGGTCTGTAAGCCGCACACCGCTTTTCGTATACAAAAAAGAGCCGCGCGCACGGCGCACCCTTCCGTATCGCTTTGTAATCTCCGCCCGAAGAAAATCCGTTTCCGCCGTCTGTATCATCGACGCAATTATATAGAAAATACGGAGGCATTGCTATCGGGGGCATCCGGCAGCAGGGACTGCGTCTGAGCAGAAGCAAATGAGCGGAGATACAACGGAAGCCGTAGACTCCGGAGCAGCAACGATATAGAAAACGGGAACCGTTTACGCAGACTGCGGCACGCTTCAAAGTGAATATCAATACAATCATTGACTGGAACAAACGGTACAAGCCATCAGTCGTATCAGAATGAACGGACGCGCTCAGGTCAGCAAGAAAATTATTCCCAAAAAACACATCAAACATATGGAAGACCAACCGGAGACATATTGAAAAGAAATCGCCCAAGCCTTCAGCTGCCGGCAGTCTTCAATCCTCAAGCGGCTGTAAACAGACAAGCAGCAGGAAAAAGTATTATTGACATTGCTTCTGTCGTTTCTCTCAGTGATGATTTTATAGCGGCTTTTTTAACGGCAGGTTAAATGCCGTTGAAAGTTATTTTTCAGGAATTGTTACCGCGCGAGACATTAGTTTAGACGGCTTTCGGGCAGGGAATATCGTATTAAGGAAATTTGCAAATATGACAGCCCGTACCAAAACAAAACAATTATATTCTCAAATTTGTGGAACGGGAGAAGTGCGATTAAAATTTCAATTTAAATCTCCCAAGTCTCGCGGGCATACGATTGTAATCAAAATTGATAGTAAGGTTATTGATACAATCCTCGTAACGGATATAAATACCGTAAAATCGTATTCTAAAGATTTAGACATAAAAGAAGGGAATTATATCGGCATAATTGCAACTCATTCGCATTCGGCGGGCTTGTATATAGTCGGAGACGAACTTAACATTTTCGATATTCAAATATGCACAAACGGCAAAAATGGAATTCTTGCATATTTAGGTAACACCTATACGACTTCAACAGATAATTTGACCGTTATACGCTAAAAATCAAATACAAGCCGATTATTATGTTCGTCATAAAAATCGATGGAATAGATTTTTATAATTCGCTTGCGCGATGACGATGAAAAATAAAAGTGAATCAGTGACACTGTAAAAATCATTTTGTAAATTCCTAAAAAGTAGGCACAGTGTTAAAATAAACACAGGAGCCAAGTTATGGCAAAATCAAAAATACCCCCACACAAAGTTGTAATGACAGAAGGCAAAGAAGAGACTATTAAAGCTTTGCGTTCAGAATACGACATCCAGTCAGTGCAGGATATTCAGGAAGCGCTGACAGACCTTTTAGGCGGAACCATC
>CAUTOZ010000010.1:0-30683 GCA_963539635.1 uncultured Treponema sp. | reverse complement strand
GCTCTAATTCTTTATACTAAAAACTTACCACGCCACTAGCGTGTGAGCATAACATCCGCTTAACCTGCATTGCCGTGCCCGTTTAGGGCTTGGCGTGGAAATTGCATAAAAAAGCGGAGCCGCTTTAGCGGCACAGCGTCATAAGCAATTTCCATGACAAAGGTAATGTCAGCGTTGAAGCGGGTGTTAGATTTTATTTAGTCCAAAACGGCTTTTCTTAGAATATTGTTAATTTTTGTCTGATAACCTTTTCCAGTCGCTTTTAAAGCAGCAAGAACATCGTTGTCTATTCTTAAATTTATTGCCGTCTTTTTTACAGAAACCTTATAAATATTATTTCCGTTTGGATGAACTTCATACCACGGTTTGAAGTTCTTTAACTGGGAGGCCGTCATTTCCGGGCAATCTTCTGTAATTACAGGTTTTGCTGAATTAATAATTTTTTTATCTTCTTCTGTAAGCGGATTTTTTACTAACTCATCTAATGTCATAGTTTTCATAATATTCAGACTCCTCTTTTGGCGTTGCTCTTCGTGCAGAAATTATTCTTATATTTCTTTCACCTCGTTCCGTATAGACAACAAAAAGCACTCTTTCTACACATCCGATTACATTATATCTTTCTTCCGATTCATTCGAATGTTTTATATCCAAAGTTTCAATTCGTTTTGCATCAAGAAAAACTCTTGCTGCATATTCAAAAGAAATTCCGTCATGAATTCTTTTATTTTGGGTATTTTTATTTTCATCCCATTCAAATGTCATTTATTCTTCCTGTGTGTATTATATTTTGTATACACAACAAATGTCAATACATGAAAATACATATAAGTTTGACTTGGCTAGATTTTTCATCTACTAATCAATATCAGTCACCGTTATTTTTACATTATTTAAGAAATTTTCATGATATTTTTTGATTTCTTTTCAATCCACACTGAACCTTTTTCTGCGGAAATAAGTATGATTGATATTACTAGAAGTATCGATCGAATAGCTATAGCTATAAATATATGTCGGAATATTTTTTACTTATAAACAACAAGTGCCGCTTTGCGGCATCAATCTAACATATCTTCTCCACATCCGCCATAAATCTCTTACGCCGACAAAAAAATGTCCGCATAAAATCCACGGCGCTTACTTATCTCTTCATTATACATAAACTTGACACAAATTCAAAACATTTTATAACTATCCGTATAAACTCCCCCTCTCCCGCAGCCGCTCACAAAAAAATATCGTCAAATAAAACCTGCCGCGATTCCTCAAAATTCAAAGCGTATCCAACGGACTTATAATACCAAGCGGGCCTTTGTTCAGGACGTGGGTGTAAATCATTGTGGTTTTTATGTCAGTATGCCCAAGCAGTTCTTGAATTGTCCTGATGTCAGAGCCGCTTTCCAGAAGGTGCGTTGCAAATGAGTGGCGGAACGTGTGGCAGCTGGCATTTTTATTGATGCCGGCTTTTGTTATCGCAAGTTTTACGGCTCGCTGCAAAAGCGATTCATCTATATGCCATCTTCCCTGTTGACCTGTTGTTTTATTTATCCAGCGATGTTTTTGAGGGAATAACCACTGCCATTTGAATTCTTTTTGCGCAGTTGGATATTTTAAAGCGAGTTTCCCCGGAAGCACTACGCAGCCCCATCCATCCGCAAGGTCTTTTTGATGGAGTATTTTTACATTTTCGATTTGCTTCTTCAATTTTGGAACAAGACTTTTCGGCAGTACTGCATGGCGATCCTTATCTCCTTTACCGTGCCGCACAATAATTTCATTGCGGTCAAAATCAATATCGATAATCCGCAAATTCAAAACTTCACTAACCCGCATTCCTGTTCCGTAAAGAAGTTCGGCGGCAAGTTTCTTTGAACCTTCAAGATTAGTGATGACAGAAATGACTTCCTGTTTGCTGAACACAACCGGAATCCGTTGGGATTTTTTTGCATGAATCACATTCGCCAAGTTATTCGGATTTTCATATTTTATAAACCTGAAATAAAAAAGCAGCGCCGCCAACGCTTGATTTTGCGTCGAGGCGCTTACCTTGTTTTTCACTGCAAGTTCCGTCAAGTATTCATTGATTTGAGTCTGTCCAAGAAGTTTTTGCCGTCCATATTGCGATAGAAAGTCCTTTATCCATTTCAGATAACATTCGATTGTTTTTTTGCTGTAATGTTTGACTTTGAGGCTTGCCGAAGTTTTTTCTAGTTCCTGCTGAATTGAATGCGCCGGACATTCAGAATGAAAAGAACTGGTAGAATTTTCATTTTCTTTGATTTGGCAGGAACTGTTGACGTTGAAATAATTTGTAGAATAAAGATTTTGAAGCAGCGTATTTATTGAATGCTTTGTATTGGGAATCTGCCACAACTTTCGCTCATCATTCCACTTTCTTTGCGGAACGTTTCTTATTGCGTTGAGGAGCGAATCCGTAAATCCGTTTTGGAATTCTACAGAAAAATAGTTTTCATCAAAATTTTTGATAACAACATTCATACACATAATTATAGAAGAAAAATCACGCCTGTCCACGATAATCCAATTTATTTTTAGCAGGCGCATGAACGGAAAAGCGGGTGAATAAATCTTTTCTCTCAAAAAGACAAACTGTATGACTGGCATAAAGCACTTGAGCGTCCTTCGTTTTGCCGAACGCACAGGTAAATAATCGAGCATTGCTTATTGCTGTCAATAAAATAGCGATGATACAATTCCTGCCTGATAGTACGGCACAGTAGTTCCGCTGCAAAAATGTACCGCACCGCATTCAGCGGCGGCAGATTATGCAAAACGGGAATGTGCTCACCCTGCGCAAACACAACAATCATGTTTGGCAGCACCCAAGTTTTTGTAAGTACGAACAGTATGCCCCTGTAGAGAATTGACGCAGCAAACACGACTGCATTAAACATCTTTTCCGATTGATAGACGCGTAGATTAAAACAACCAAAAGTTTGCCTTTATCGCCTGCCTGACTCTGTTCCGCAGCGAAAGTTCTGCAACGGGAGTAAACTGTGCCTGCACCGGATTGGAACGGAAAGTACGTTCCGCAAAATGCCTGTAGACGCCGTTTCCGGCGAGTTTTGCGTCAGCGAAAGTCGGGAGAGCAGTACATCACTCTGTTTTCAAATCCTATAGCAACCGCTCGACAAACTCGTGAGGCTGAGAAACTATGTTAAATCTTTCAAATAATGTTCTCTCCATCTGCGAAAGTCATGCCAGCAGTACCTCCATTATGTCTTTACTAATATCTTTTCTGCCGCCCGCCTAACTCCGTTGTACCATTCAACTTCTGCCCGTTGCTCCTCAGCCCGCCCAACAATTCCCCGCTGCAAATTCACTTCTCTTCCCAAAGATAAAGTCCCCCGCCGCCTCTGCCGATGCTGTGCATGGAGTCTGCTCAAATCGGCGCAGTGAATTGGAATGCGTAAGGAGGTTTGGGCGCATATATGGTTTTGGTAAAGGCGGCAAAGTCCGCTTTTCATGCTTTTAGAGGTGTTTGGCTATGAAAAAACTTTTTTGGTGCGTTCCAGCGGCGTTGCTTGCCGCAGAATTGTTCGCGTACAATCCGCCGGCGGGAGGGCAGAAAATGCCGACGCTTTCAAGTCCCGTGCAGTTGACATCCGCGTCTTCGGCGGCGGGCGGGGCGATTTTTTATCCCGGTCCGTATTCAATCGCGTTTAATCCCGCGCTCACCGCCCCAGAACAGCGTATTACGCTCGATGCCGGCGTTTCAGTCCTTGCGGCACATAACTTCAATTCCGCGTTGCAGCTCGGCATCCTCATTCCGACCAAGCGATTCGTCGCAAGCGGACTTTTGCAGGGCGTCTTTCTCAATTCAAAGAAAATTGACTTAGACAACTCCGTAAACTTCAAAGCGGGACTTTCAAAAGAAGTTGCAGCAAATATCAGCGTCGGCTTTAACGTAAACGCAGGCGCAATATGGGGCAGCGATTCAGACTGGCTTTTAAGCGGCGATGTCGGAGTCCTCTACCGCAAAGAAGTGTTGAGTTTTATGAAGGACTTCCGTGTCGGCGTTTCCATTTTGAATCTCGGAAAGACTTTCGGCGGTAAAAAACTTTTCGGCATTCGGGATAAAGATGAAGACGAAATCCTGCACACGACAGATGCGTTTCCAAGCCTTGCGACTGTACGCGCGGGCGTTGCAACGCTGTTTTTTAGCAACGACCTTATTAAAGTCGGTATGTCGCTCGATCTGACCACTCAGGCGTTTCAAAACGGCGTTTTTGATGCGGGACTGCAATTCGGCGTAAAAGATATGGTTTTCTTTTATGTATCAGAAAGTATAGACATTCGCGAGTCCGTTGCCGGCTATGCAAACTTTATGCCTGCTGTCGGCGTCGGCGTTAAATTCAATTTTCGAGCAAAGAACAATGAATATTTGAAAAAGCACAGTTGGGAAGAAAGCGAAATGCTTGCCGCCGCTGCGTGGCAGCAACAGTACGGCTCAATACAAGCGGTGTCGGCGGGCACGGTTATAAAACTTGGACTGCGGGATAAAGACCCGCCGGTTATTACAATTTGGAATGGAGAGGAATAGGAGCCGTTTATGAAAAAGACCGGTACGATATTGATTGCGGGCGCGGTTTTGCTTGCGCTGCCGTTTGCCCTATCCGCAGAGAAAAAAGAAAAATATATTTCGCCGAATAACGACGGCGTTCAAGATGAGCTGGCAATTCCGCTCAAGATAAAGGAAAAGCGGCTGATAACATCATGGCAGCTCATTATTAAAAACAAAGAAGGGACTGTAGTCCGCACGATTGGAAATAAGGTTGCCTTGCCGACTAAGTTGACGTTCAAGCAGTTTTTTAAGCAGCTTGCAGCCCCTAAGACCGGCGTTGAAATCCCTGAAAAGGTGATTTGGAACGGCGTTATGGATAACGGCGAATACGCGCCGGACGGAACATATTATTATCATTTTGAAGCGGCTGACGATAACGGCAATGCAGGAAAGACTGACGAATACACGGTCGTCGTGGATACGATTGCGCCGGACGCAAATATCAACGCTCCAACCGATAAGATTTTCGGCGAAGGCGCAAAAACCGACTTTAAAATTGGGCAGTCCGGTTCTCAGGAAGACTTGTGGACGGGCGTTTTTAAAGACAGCGCGGGAAAAGCGGTGCGGACGTTTACATGGACGAACGGCGCTCCTGCAGAACTTCGCTGGAACGGTACCGATGACGCGGGAATTATCGTGCAGGACGGCGTATATTCCTACGAACTTTTTGCACGCGACAGAGCCGGCAATGTGTCGTCTCCGTATTCTGTGTCGAACATTATTTATTCTGCGGAAAAACCGGCGACGAACATCATGATTGCAGGCGAGCGCTATTTTTCGCCCGGCACGGACAGCGCGCAATCTTCTATTAAATTTTCAGTCGATATTCCCGTCCCCTCTCCCTCGACAGGCAACAAATTGACTGCATGGGCGGTTTCGATAATTGACGGGAGCGGCAAAGTTTTCCGCACGTATAATCAAGGAAAACAAGGAAATCCGCCTTCTACAATCGTGTTTGACGGCACGGACGAAAAAGGCTCCCTCCTGCCCGACGGACGCTATCAGGCGGAACTTACGGCGGCATACTTAAACGGCTACGAACCGGCAAAAATCCGCTCTCCTGAGTTTGTGCTCGATACGGCAAAACCGGCTGCAAAAATCGCCATTACGGAAAAGGAATTCGGCGGGGCGGAAAAACCGCTTCAGACTTTTGATATTTCCGTGCTGACGGCGCAGAAATTTGCTGAAGTCTCTAACTGGAAAGGACGTATTTTCGATGAGGCTGATTCGTCGAAGCCGGTCAAGGAATTTGACTTTGGACAATATCCGCCGGATTCCGTGCAATGGAACGGTTCCATGGATGACGGCAAAATTGCCCCGAACGGCAAATACCGCTTTGAATTGACGGCAACCGACCGCGCAGGAAATACGGGCGTTAGTTCGGCAGCCGTTTTTACGCTCAATACGGCGAACGCAAAATTGATTTTGTCTGCAAATGAGGCGGCTTTCAGTCCCAACGGCGACAAAATAAAAGACCTTATAACATTTACGCCGCAGCTTTTAGACGCAGGCGCACTTGCATCGTACGAGTTTGCGATAACCGATGCGGCAGGAACAAGCGTGTACTCTGTCAAATCGACGGAAGCGCTGCCTGCAATTTTTCAGTGGGACGGCAAAACCGACTCCGGCGCACGTGCGCCCGACGGTATCTACCGTGCGTATGTAAAAGTTGTTACGCAAAGCGGCTCGAGTGCAGCGTCAGCTCCGGTGCAGTTTGCGCTCGATGTAACGGCTCCTTCCGTCGCTGCCGCAACTGCATGGACAACCTTCTCTCCTGACGGCGATGGCGTGCAGGACGTTATTTCCGTAAAGACCGACAATTGTTCGGAAGAGACGCTGTGGACGGCGGAAGTTAAAGATTCATCCGGCAAGAGCGTCAAAAAATACACGTGGAACGGCACTATCGCAAAAGAGACAAAAGGCGTATTCGACTGGGACGGCACGGCGGATTCCGGCGGCAAAGCGAAAGACGGCGTATACAGCATTGTTATTTCGGCAGAAGACGCGGCAGGCAACACGTTCAACACTGCGCTTGCAAACTTGACGCTTGACGGCCGCGAAACAAAAGCGTTCGTAACGGCGGAGCATGAAGGCATTTCTCCGAACGGAGACAAAAATCTTGAAACGCAGACATTTACAGTCCGCACGACGGTTCCTGACGGCATTCTTTCGTGGTCATTTGACGTAAAAGGCGAAGACGGAAAGTCCGTACGCAATTGGACGGGCAAAGAAAATGAGCCGATTCCGGCAGCGTTCGTTTGGGACGGAATGAATGCGTCCGGCAAAGCGGCGGAAGGTACGTTCTTCGGCGCGCTGCAAATCGCTTACAAAAAAGGTAACAAAGTAAATGCTCTTTCCGCGCCGTTTGTGTGTACGGCGACACCTCCAGTCCTTGATGTACAGACAACGCCCAAATATTTTAGTCCCGATAACGACGGCACCGATGACGACTTATTCATTCGTCTAAAAGGCGAAACAAAGGCGTTCATCAAAAACTGGTCATTCGTCATTGACGACCCGAAAGGCAGAGCGTTTTGGAAAGTCTCCGGCAAGAATTCAATTACGGAACGTATGACGTGGGACGGCTTGAGCAATACGCAAAAGGATTCAAGCGGCAGGGCGGAGCGCGTACAGTCGGCGACGGATTATCCGTATACGTTCACCGTTACCGATTCGCTTGGTATGACGAGCGTCAAAACAGGCGTTATCGCCATCGACATTCTTGTTATCCGCGACGGCAACGTTTTGAAGATGGCGGTTCCGTCAATTATATTCCGCAGCGACGCCGCTGATTTTAAGACTGCTTCTGAAGTCAAAAACGGACTGAATCCAAATGTTGCGGCAAAAAATGCGGCGGTACTTAACCGTATTGCCGAAGTTTTGAATAAATTTAAAGAATACAATGTTACCGTAGTCGGTCATGCAAACCGCGTAACGGATAATCCGGCGGAGGAGACGGAAAACAATCCTTCTTCGTGGGGGCCTGCGCTTATTCCGCTGTCAAAGGAACGCGCAGGATTTGTCAAAACGTATCTGACCAAACGCGGCGTAAGCGCATCTCGCTTGATGACGGACGGTAAAGGCGGAACGGAACTTGTCGCAGACTACAAAGACAAGGATAACAACTGGAAAAACCGCCGGGTCGAGTTTATCTTAAATAAGTAAAAAGAGGCGAGCGGATGTTGACACTGCATTCAATATCCGCTAATATCCCGCCCATACCCGCACAGGGAACGGTTGCTTAGCTCAGCTGGTAGAGCAATGGACTGTTAATCCATGTGTCGCAGGTTCAAAACCTGCAGCAGCCGCGTAGGACTTGGTAAAACAAGTCCTTTTTTATTTTAACCCGCTTTCATCTCCTGCTGTCGGTATTCCAGTCCGCAGCAGGCGGCAGAGAAGCTGCAGTTGACAGATAAGCCGGCCTTTCCCTCTATAATTTTTTTTGCGGGGCGGGCGGCGCGGCAGCGGCGGACAGACGCAAAGGTATTCCGTCCGAGCGTACTGTGCCGTACACAAATCAACAAATTTTGAAAACTGTGGAAAAGCCTCTGCGGTTCATATGTTGGGCGAGCGCTGCAAGCAAACGTAACGCCGGCTAAAAATACGGTAAATCTTTCAAAAGGAATTTTACCGCCGGCGCCTTCCCGCCCAGAAACGTCTGCGTTCAAATATGGACTGCATTTTCCGGCAAACTGCTTGTTTCGAAACGTTTGCTGCCAAATGAACGTTATAAAAAGACATTCTTATAAAAATCTGTTATTATTAAATTCGTTCGAGAATTTCATTGTCGAACAGGTTTATTGTTTCGCCAGACAACAGGCAAATGCAGAACCGTATGGATTCGCCATCTGCTATTTTTCCAACCCAAGCGGCGAATTTCGCACCAGCATTGAAAGTCTTTTGCGGAGGAAAAAATGAAAACATTTTACCGTCTATTTGCTGCGATAACTGCCGCGGCATTTTTTATGTATACCGGCTGTTATAATTCCGTTTCCAGTGACGGCGGAGGAGGAGGCGCCCCGGAAGAAACTCGCTCCGGTTGCGGCTCTCTGACTGTAAAAAGCGGCAGTATGACGGAAGAGGAGTCTGCTGCATTGGAACAGTGTACGATAACCGTCAGCGGCTTTGGCATGACGGAAATTCTTCTGTCCGATGCAGCAGGTCTTTCAAGCGGCATTACCGTGAAACGAATTCCTGTTGGTAGAAACCGCGTCGTCAAAGTCCGCGCAAAAAAGACAATAAAAAGCGTACTCGAAAACCTCGACGGCAGAGTTCTGTACGCGGCGGCCGATATAAAAGACGATAAAACAACGCTCGTAACGGTAGACTGGGCTTCGTCTGCCGTCGGCGCAGTTTTTTACGAACTCATACAGCAGAAGTTTGATGTATCTTCTTTGACTGTGGACAAGGTAAAAAGTCATCTGCCGTCCGACGCAAAATCAGGCTTGATAAACATAAAAGCTCTCGCCGAAGACATTAAAAATAAGACGACAAAGGATGCGGACGCATACAAATTAAACGGCGGCACAGTAACGTTCACGCCGCAGTCAACTCTTTCCGGCGTACGCATACACGTAAACGACGGCGCGTCGGAAGACCTTTCCGGCATGACATCCGGCAGTCAAACGTTGATTGCAGGCGTCGCGCCCGGCTCATGGACTTTTTACATCATTCAAGGCGAAGCAATCCTGTATGAAAAGCAGGTTACAGTCCGCGAGAAACAGACGACTGACTTGGGAAACATTACGCTAAAAACGCCTGCGCCTCGTCTTGAAAATGCAGACGGCAGCGAGCTCTCTTATCGCGGACTTATTGCAGGCGAACAAAAGACCGTCTACTTAAACTGCCGCACCGTTGACGGCGAAACGCCGCTTGACGCGGAGATTTACTACACGACGGACGGCAATGAGCCGACTACCGCAAGCACAAAATCTACGACGGCGGGAATCAGCGTTACGGTCGGCACGAAATTAAAAGCGGTCGCGTTCAAAACCGGACTGCTGCAGTCCGATATCGTTACATACGAGTTTGTTCCGGCGGAATTGGGAAAAATGCACCCTGCAAGCGGCGCGTTCAGTCCAGTCGGAGAAGCGAATTGGCAACATGGGAACTGGGAATTAGGCGCGCACGTTTCGGGCGGAGAGACGACATTTGCGCTCTATTCCAAAAATGCGGAAAAAATTCTCCTTGAAATATACGAAGACGCGTACGGCAAAGAGGCAAAGTACGACTATTGGCTTACCAAGGGCAGCGACGACATTTGGCGCGCAAAACTCAAAGACGCTCCCAAAGGTACGATATACGCATTCCGCTGCTGGGGACCGAACTGGACGTTCATGTCCGACTGGAAACGCGGCGGAAGCGGAGCTGGATTTATAAGCGACGTTGACGATAACGGTAACCGTTTTAACCCGAATAAGGTTTTGTTCGATCCGTATGCCCGCGAAATGACGCACGATAAGTCGAATCCGGCGGCTCTCGCCGACAAAAACGGCGGTATGTACGGAACTGGCGGAGAACAATTCGACGGAGCGGCTCGGCGTAATTTCGATACGGGTAAATATGCGCCAAAAGCGTATGTAATAGAAGATTCTACATCGTTTGGAAGCAAGCCGAATATTCCGCAAGAAAAAGCAATAATTTACGAAGCGCACGCGCGCGGTCTGACTAAGCACGCATCGACTGCGCAGCTTTCTTCAATCCTCAGCGGAATAGACGGCTTTGACGCGGTTTCTAACATTCCTGAAGAAAAACGCGGAACCTATGCAGGCGCGGCGCTGATGGCTCCGTACTTAAAAGCGCTTGGAGTCAACACGATTGAACTTTTGCCTGTCCACGAACTTGATAATGACGCCAATCCCGACGATAAAGCGGGCGGAAACTACTGGGGCTATATGACCTACGGCTTTTTTGCGCCTGACCGCCGCTATTCAAGCGATAAAAGCGCAGGCGGCCCCACAAAAGAGTTTAAGGAGATGGTAAAAGCGTTCCATGAAGCCGGAATGGAAGTCTACCTTGACGTCGTATTTAACCATACAGGCGAGGGCGGTGTGTGGGGCGATGGCAAATTTGATACTGTTGAGTTGACCTCCATGCACGGTATTGATAACAGCACGTATTACAGTCTGACTGCCGATAAAAAGTTTTATTGGGAAAGCACCGGCTGCGGCAACAATATGCAGTGCGATAATCCCACTGTGCGAAAATTCATTTTGGATTCCCTTTCATACTGGATTACGGACATGGGCGTTGACGGCTTCCGCTTTGACCTTGCAACGGTATTGGGACGGGAAAAGGCCGCTGACGGGAAGTGGAATTACAATCACGAATCCGAAACATTGAAGAAAATCGTCGCGCTCGGACAAGCGAACGATGTAGAAATGATTGCCGAAAGCTGGGATACAGGCGACAATTCGTATCAAGTCGGAAACTTTCCGGCGGGCTGGGGCGGCTGGAACGGACGCTACCGAGACACGATACGCAGTTATATCGGAACGGGAAACCGCAGCGTCAGCGGCAAGGGTAACGTAAACGACTTTATCAACGGCGACTATAGCAACTTCAACAAGGAAGGCGGCCCGCATAAATCGGTAAACTTTATTGTTGCGCACGATGGCTTTACGCTTGCGGATTTGTGCAGTTATCAAGGCGCCGGAAACGCGCAAAACAAGACGCTGCACTGGCCGTTTGGTCCAAGCGACGGCGGCGACGGAGACAATAATACGTTGGGCTTTGGGACGGAGCAAAAGGATAAGCGGCAGGCGGCGCGCAACTATATTGCCGTCCAAATGATGAGCCGCGGCATTCCGATGATTGTCTGGGGCGATGAGTTCGGACGCACGCAAAACGGCAACAACAATCCGTACAACATCGACAGCGTTGCAACGTGGAACAATTACAACATGATAAACACGGCATCTCCGCACACGGTTGCAACCGGCGGCGGCTCTGTGTATCACAACAATTTCGGCACCTTCGGCAACAGCAAAAACCGGAACGGCAACTTTGACTTTGCCAAGTACATGATGAAATTACGTGCAAGTGAGCCGGCGTTGAATCAAGCGGACTACAGCGTCTCGTACGACTTTAAAAAGGAAGACGGAAGCACAAACTTGTCCGACAGCGACAAATGCGTTTGGATTAAAATAAACGGCAGCACGGTCTCCGGCGGCAGCGACTACCTTGTGTTTATGAATATGCACACGGCAGCCGTGAATTTTGCAATCCCCGCCGCCGAAAGCGGATACGCGTGGGTGCGGCTTGCGGACACGGCGGACTGGGCGGAAAAGGACTTTAACTGCTGGACGCTCGACAAAGTTACTGCGTGTACCGGCACCTATGGCGTAAATCCCTGGTCTGTAGTCATCTTAAAACGCGCGGCGGATACGTCCCTGCCGGAACATATAGCGGCGCCCGTCATCAGCGGAGAGACGCCGTTTTTCTCCACAACAAGCGTAACAATTACGTGTACAACAAGCGGCGCGGAAATTTATTATACGACGGACGGAAGCGAGCCGTCTGACTCCAGTCAAAAATATACTGCGCCGTTTACGCTCAGCAACACGACAACCGTCAAAGCCGCTGCGATAAAGGGAGGGCGGAAGTCTGTCACGGCAGCAAAATCATTTGTAAAAGGCACTGTTGCGGAAGTTCCCAAAAGCGGCGTTATGATTCAAGTGTTTAACTGGGCAAGCGCACCAAGAGGAAGTGGGTACCATGACGGGAATCCAAATCCTGCTTGGGGTAAGTGGTACAAGGTAATAAAAGACCGCGCTCCTGACATAAAAGATAACTTTGCCTATGCATGGTTCCCGCCGCCGGGCAAGTGTTCTTCCGATTCTCCCGAAGGCTACGCTCCTACGGAAATCAATGACTTGAATAATTATTACGGAACTAAAGAGGAATTAAAAGAGGCGATAACTGCCTTAGGTTCTTGCAAGGCGATTGCCGACATCGTTGTAAATCACCGCGGCGGTACAACTTCATGGGGAGATTTTAGCAATCCTGCATGGGGCGTTGTAAAAGGCGTAAATTATAAAGCAATTTGCTCGGACGATGAGGGATTTGAAAAAGAGCCGGAATTCATGGGTAAATCTGCATATAATATGCGCGGGAACTCCGACACCGGAGAAAAATATTCCGCGTCCCGCGACCTTGACCATACAAATCCGGTTGTTCAGCAAGGTATTACCGATTGGATGAACACCGTTTTACGACCGGCAGGATTTTACGGCTGGCGTTATGACTTTGTAAAAGGTTTTGACGGTAAATATGTAGGACAATACAACAGAGATACGCTTGCTGAATTCTCCGTAGGCGAATATTGGCCTACAGAAGGATTTACTGCTTCCAATCCCTCTGCGTGGGGTAATACGATAAAAAACTGGGTACAAAAGACGGAAGAAGGCGGCACACGTTCCCGCGCATTCGATTTTGCGCTTAAAGGAATTATGAATACGGTTTTCGGGTTCGGAGACAGTTCTAATCCCAATGCAGCCAATATTGCTAATAATAATTACGGTTTACTTGCTGACGCGGCAAGTCTTATGAAGAGTCAGCCCAAGGATGCTGTAACTTTTGTAGACAATCACGATACCGGCTCTACACAAAAGCATTGGTTCCTTGACCCCGATGATGTAGGAACGGCGTACGCTTTTATTTTGACGCACCCGGGCTTCCCCTGCGTTGCGTGGCAGCATTACTTTACGGCGGCAGAAAGCGGTCATGCGGGAAGTGCCGAAGCGGTAAAGGCACAGTATTTTGGAGACAAAATCGTTCCCGGCACAAGCAAGACATATAAAGAGCACATTGACTATCTTATGAAGCTGCGTAAAGACAACGGAATAGAATATGACAGCAAGTTGACTGTGCTAAAAGCCGGAAATTCCGTGTATGCTGCAAAAATTACCGGCACAAAAGGAGAGCTGGTAGTCGTAATCGGAGCCGACGGAGTATATGCACCTTCCGGCAACGGATACGATAATAAGCACGCCGTCTATGGCGGAACAAACTTTACGATTTGGCAAAAAGACAAGGACGGTGAATACGGCAAGGGAACTGCAAAAACGTACACCGTTACGAATATGCCTGAATGGTGGGGCGATGCCAGCGCCGTTCAGTATGTGTGGATTTACGGCGGAACATCAGGCGACCATTGGGTAAAAGCAAACCTTGATTCATCTACGCATACTCTGTCGTTTTCCACTGCGTGGAATTTTACGAAGTTGATTGCGGTGAGAATGCCGAGCGGCTCTGATATTCCCGATTGGAGTACAAAATTAAACCAGTCGTTGGATATTGATATGCCTGCTGGCGGAACGAGCGCACAATTCTATTACACAGTTACCGGAATGCCGTCTAATTGGGGCAATGATGGTGCTAAGCAATATGTGTGGGTTATGCCGCCGGCAGGAAAGGGAACTGCTTTTTTTGTACCAGCGGAGTTAAACGGAAGCATAATAAAGTTTAGCACATCCAAGACTGTTGAAAAGGTTATTACAGTGAGAATGAATCCCAACCATTCCTCGCTTCCGCATTGGGACGCAAAATGGAACCAGTCTCAAGATCTTACGGTCAGCGGCAATACTGCGGTGTATGCCCCAAAATCTTAAAGCGTAAGTCTATAAAGAGAGCATAAAAAACACCGTGCAGAAAATCTGCACGGCGTTTTTATTTAAGCATTTCCTATCGCACGTCTATTTTGCGGGAAACAGTTTTTTGAATTCCTCTAAAAGCTGCACGGTTTGGATGGCGGCGTCTACATCGGTTAATTTGCCGCGTGTGCGGTAAAACTCGATAAGCGGCTCAGTTTGTTCGCGGTAGACGTTCATGCGATTTGTGATGGCGTCTTGCTTGTCGTCGTCGCGCTGAAAGAGTTCTCCGCCGCAGCTATCGCATACGCCTTCTTGCTTCGGAGGGAGCGTTTTGACGTTGAAATTACTGCCGCATTTTTTACAGACGCGGCGCGTACTCAACCGCTCAATGACCGTCTCGTCTGCAATTTTAAAATTGACGACCGTTACGTCTTCACAAATCTTTGTGAACGCTTCTGCCTGCGGAATGGTGCGCGGAAAACCGTCGAGGATAAATCCATTTTTCGTGTCCGGTTGAGAAATTCTGTCCTGCACGAGTTCGCAGGTAACTTCGTCGCTAACCAGCGCGCCAGAGTCGATAATCGCTTTGACTTTTATACCGAGCGGAGTCTGATTTTTAATTGCCGCGCGGAAAATGTCTCCCGTCGATATGTGCGGAATTTTGTATGTCTCCGCAACTTTTACTGCAAGCGAGCCTTTTCCCGCGCCCGGCGGTCCCAAAAAAATAAAATTCATAAGTTACTCCTGTTTCGTATTGTGAATATAAAAATATTTTACATCGAAAAATCCCAATCCGCAATTGTTGCAGGCAGCGGCAGATGTATTTGACAGACATAGCGGAGTACCGCCAGCCTTGCACATGGAACAGTCTCGCCGCAAAAGCGGGAGATGAACTGCAAAATCCGTACGTGCGTCCAAATACCACGCTTCGCACTCCTGAAAGAAGTGTAGACATTCTTGTGCAGGCGAAGCAACGCTGTATCTTTCAAATCCTGCATACGAGCCTCCACACTCCGCTCACTCACAAACTCCGTTTTCTGCGGGAATATCCACGCCCAGCAGGAGTGTGGATATTCTCGTGCGGACGGCAACTCTGTAAAATCATTCAAACTAAGTTTTTCCCGTCCGCCCTGCCCTGTGAGCACATCAAAAATTGCTCCTTATTTTTTCTCAATAACAAATTGACAAAATATAAATTCGGAATTTATTCTATAGCCGTAATGAAGAATATATTTTTCTCAATAAGCGTTGCGCTAATCACTCTTCTTATTTGTCTGATTTCTCCAAAATTATCTGAAAAAATCCGTCCACCGTCGATATTCACTCAAAACTTTGCGCACGGTGAAGTTTTATCCGTTATTGAAGAAGACCTTACGCCTGATCCTGTCGTAAAAAATCGGTATCGAGGAAGTCAAAAGCTGCGCGTAAAAATTACTTCAGGTTCCTACAAAGGACAGGAATTCGACAGTTACAACACTCTCTCATCGCTTCACCATACACGCGCATATTCCGGTTTAAAAGCGGTTTTTACCGTTCGGGAAACGGATTCGACGCCGTCTGTGTGGCTGTATAATCAAAAACGCGACGGATTTATTTACTTCCTTGCCGCGCTGTTTTTAATCGGTCTACTTATTATGGGAAGACGGCAGGGCGCAAAATCTGTTCTCGCGCTGATATTTACCTGCGTTTTGATAATTTATCTTTTGATTCCGTTGTTGTTTGCAGGCTTTCCTGCGGTTCCCGTCTCAATTCTGCTTGTTTCGATTATTACCGTTGTCACTTTCTTTTTGATAAGCGGCTTTTCCGTAAAAACTTATTCTGCAATATTGGGAACGATTTTCGGAATAGGTATAGCGGGAATTCTTGCGCTCGTTATCGGTGCTTTAGCGCAGCTTTCCGGAATAAATATGCAGAGTGGAGAACAGCTTTTGAACATCGCTGCGGACTACAATATAAAACTCGGCGGACTCCTTTTTACTTCGGTTCTGATTGCGTCATTAGGTGCTGTTATGGATGTTGCGATGTCGGTTGCATCTTCAATTCAAGAGATATATTCGGCAAACCCCGTAATGACGAGAAAAGCTCTTTTCTTTTCGGGCATGAATGTCGGAAAAGATGTTACAGGAACAATGTCCAACACGTTGATTCTGGCTTTTGCGGGCGGATCGCTTCCGCTTATGATGATGATTTGGGGATTCGGAATGACGTATGCTCAGTTTATAAATATTCCTCTAATCGTCATTGAAATTATGCACGGACTTGCAGGCAGCATAGGGATTCTCGTTTCGGTTCCGTTTACGGCTGCAATATCGGTTTTTATGACGGTCAAAAAGACCTGATGAAAATATAAGGCTGCTTCAAACTTTTGCGGCAGTTTCCGGTTGCCGTGCGTGTGTGTCCGGCAAAATCACAAGTAAAGACGAAAGTCTGATTTTCAATTTTTATCCTGTTAGGAGGAACTATGAAAAAATGCAGAATGCGGATTTTTGCATTAACGGCTGCCGTATTATTCGCATCGTGTAATTCGGTAAAATCTGTTGATACGGCAAAATCCGGTACGAAGGGCAGGGAAGCTGTTGCAAAAGGAAAACAGGCTGAAACCGTTTCACTGACCCACTCAGTCATTACAAAAGGTGAAGCCGGAGCCGACGAAGTTACGCTCAATTTTGCAGCGACTTCCGACGTTCACGGTCGTATTTATCCGTATGATTATGCGGTAACGGAAGAAGATCCCGATGCGGGATTTTCAAAGATTTATACGATTATAAAAGAATTAAAAGCCAAAAATCCCAATACGGTTTTAATCGATGTCGGCGACACTGTGCAGGACAACAGTGCGGAGCTTTTTAACGACCTTGAAACTCATCCGATGATTCAAGCAATCAATTACATGAATTACGATATTTGGGTGCTCGGCAACCATGAATTCAACTTTGATATGGGCTTTTTGTGCCGCAACATAAACAATTTTAACGGTGCGGTAACGGTTGCAAATATCAAAAAAACGGCGGATAAATCGCACTTCGTTTTACCGTACCAGCTTCTAAATATTGAAGGCGTCCGCGTTGCCGTAATCGGCATGGTGCCGCCGCATATTCCTGTGTGGGAAGCATCTTCTCCAAGTCATTTTAAGGGGCTTGAGTTTGAAGAACCGATTCAGGCGGCAAAAGAAACTGTTGCGTCCCTAAAAGGTCAGTATGACGTGTTGATCGGCGCATTTCACGTAAGCCGAAACGGCGAGTACGGTTCCAAAGGCGCATTTGACGTTGCAAAAGAGATTCCCGAATTCGATTTGATTTTTGCAGGACACGAACACGCACGCTATGCAACAAAAGTCGAAGGCAAAAACGGAGACGTAACATGGGTGCTTGAGCCGGGTGCATACGGATGGGCATTGGCATGCGGCGAAATCAAAGTGAAAAAGGTGAACGGAAACTGGAAAGTGCTTTCCGTAAATGCTGAAAATAAAGAGACGATGAAAGTTAAAGCCGATGATGATGTGTTGAAGGAATTCGACTTTGTTCATAAAAAATCCATTGCCGATGCCAATACTGTTGTCGGACACGTAACGGAAGACTTTATAAACCGCGTTGACTATATCACAGGCAATGAAAAAGTTACTACAATGCCGACAATTCAAATAGAAGACACTGCGATAATCGACCTTATAAATGACGTTCAGCTTTATTACACAAAAGCCGACGTTGCGGCCGCTGCTGCGTTCCGCTCCGATATGAACTTAAAGAAGGGAGATTTTAAGAAAAAGGACGTCGCGTTTATCTATAAATATTCCAATACGCTGATGGGCGTAAATATGACCGGTGAAAGGCTGCTTCAATTTATGGAATGGTCTGCGCAGTATTACAATACGACCAAGCCGGGCGATGTTACGATTTCGTTCAATCCTGATGTGCGTTCCTACAATTACGATATGTTTGACGGCATAACCTACGATATTGACATATCAAAACCCTCAGGTCAGCGGATTGTGAATGCAAAAATTAAGGGAGAAGCTGTTGACCCTGCAAAAGTTTATAAAGTCGCAGTGAATAATTATCGCTTCGGAACACTGCAAAGTTTAAAGCTTGCAACGGAAGCGGACGTTTATTACGATTCCTACAAAGAATTTCAGGATGCCGGACGTATTCGGGATTTAATCGGCTCATACGTCAAAAAAGTGAATAAAGGCACGATAAAGCCGGATGTCAATCACAACTGGAAGATTATCGGTTTCGACTTTAATCTGCCCGGACGGGAGACCGTTCTGGATAAAATTCGCTCCGGCGAAATTACAATTCCAACCTCTTCTGACGGCAGAACCCCGAATGTTAAGTCGATAAACATAAACGATATTTAGGCTGACGTAATGAGAATAAGCTTGGCGGACAGGATAACCGTATTTCAGAAACTTTACGTTATTCCTGTCCGCTTCATGGTTGCCGCGCGGGAAACTTGCCAAATGCGTTTTTTGATGAACACAGACTTGAAACGTGCCTGAAAACGCATCTTCCACATCTGTACTGGATAGACATGCTGGAGGGAGCAGCGTTTTGAAACGGTACGGCATTTTCCGTTCACTCCGGTGCTGCCGAAACTTTTATTCGGCTTGTGCTCCTAGCCGGATAAGTCTTTACGAGATACCTAACAATTTCTGCATTTACAAAACCCGCAAAACGAAAAAACGACTTAAAACGCAAAATTGCGTATATTACGGCGGATAATGACGGGAAAACCCGCACACGCGGACAGAGGGAGAGAGCAGCCACGCCTGTTCTATACCCAAACAGCCCCAGATTCATTATTTTGACTGTAAACCAAACGAAGCAATGAGGAGGCGCATATGAGCGCATACGGCAATATGTATTTTTTCAAAGCGTATGTGAAGGCGGAAAACATCTGGGACTGCATTCGAAGGACTTTTCCCGACTACGGACTTACGGAGGCTATGCCGAAGCATTTTTCGATTGAGAGCGATAGCTCCAGTCTTTTATGGGACTGCCAAAATGGGAACAAGGGCTTTGCCGAATTCCGGTTTTATGCAGAAACGGAAGACGGCAAACGCGGCTTGACGATTGTTTTTGACAAAGCGGTAAAACTCAAGAAATGGAACAGGAAAAACAAGACAGGGAACGTTCATGCGCTCCTATTTGAAGAAACAGCGGATGCGCCGAATTTACAGCTTTGCCATACATTTTTTGCGCTGGTAAAAGAGAAAAAGCTGGTTCCCGATGCCTATTTTAAATGCAGAATAATAGATGATACGCGGGATGTATATCGGCAAGTTATCGAAAAAAAAGATATTGCAAGACCAGTCAAGCCGGATTTTCCTGTGATGATAAAATTTTGCGCGGATAAAGACGGAAACTTCTTCTTTCCGAAAGAATGGATAGAAAAGTTTAAGGAAGATTTATGGTTTATCAATGCGGCGGAATTCGTGCGTTGCTACGGTATTTTTGCTTTGATGAATGAAGAAAATCTAAAAAAGCATAATCCGGAACTGCACACGGTAATGAAAAAAATAAAAAATATTCCGGAGGCAAGCAGCAAACGTGATGAGCGCATAAAAGAGGTTATTCAAAAATGGCGGGATGCCATGTCATTGGTATATAGGAGCGCTTCAAGAATCGAAATAGAAACCGCAGGGAGTATTAGGATACGAGAGCTTAGTCCCAATCCGGATTTCATCTCTCAACCACTGAATGATATTCCGTATGATTCAGAAGCACGATACAAGGAACTCAAAAATCAAATTATCTCCTCTGTTGATTATGAATTGTATCTTGCGCCGAACATACAAGAATATCTGCCGGACTTTGTAGCCAAACATCACGAGGAAGACCTATTAATCCGGCAAAAAGCTAAGCTGCTTCTACAAGAGATGGGACGGGATGAAAATAAAATTGAAGCAGCCTTTACTCGGCTGGACGAACTAGAAAAGGAAAATGCCAAGCTTACTCAGATAATCAATGGGCAGTCAAAAAGAATTGATGAACTAGAAACAGAAAACAGCAAGTTGAAAGATACGACAGCCGCCGTTGATGCAGACATTTCTTCCGGTACTCTCGTAAACAGCCCACCGTCGCAAGCGGAAGCTCATGCTCAAGAGACACGCGCAGCAATCGACAAGCTGGAACACGAACTGCAAGAGTTACAAAATACAAAAAAATTGCTGGAAGGAGAAATAAGTTCTTTGAACACCAAATGCGCAAACTTGCAAAACCAATATGACGAATGGGAAGCGATGCTGATTCGGAAGCAAAATGAAAAGTCAAACGGCTGCATATATTTGGAAATCCCCTGTACCAAAGAAAACCTCTTCTTCAATGAAATTGAAGATTATTTGCATTTGCTTTTATACGAGATGCTGGAAAATGAAAAAGCAAACTTGCCCGACAACAAACGCGATGAAGCAAATCGTAAGCGCGACGTAGTTGCAAACTTGTTGGAAAATAGAGAATTTAATTGGGAGAAATCCGTATCCGGCGAAAAACTAAGCCGGATTGAAAATATGTTACATAGTACCCAACGAATACCGCTAGAAGAGCTCAGAAAGGAAGGTTTTTCAAAGATAGCTAGCAACACCCATCCGAAATATTATTTTTACAATGAAAAATACACGTGTGTTTTTCCGGGTTCATCAAGCGATAAAAAGGCGATTGATAATATAATCCACCAAATTGAAAGAAATTTGTTCTTAATGGTGAGAATATAACTTCTCCGGCGGGAGTGCAGCCCCGTCTTCCGCCTCCTTCATAATTTGCTTTACCAGCTTATACGGAAAGCCGCAGGCAAGAAGCCGGTTTACGGTCTTTTCGTCGGATTTTCGGAGGCGGCAGCATTTTTCATACGCGCGGCGGCACAGCGCATCCTCCGGATTTTCTGCAAAAAACTCATCGAGCGCGGAGGCCGCAAGGTTTTTCGATATTCCACGGGAGTACAATTCACGCTCAAGTTTTATCCGCCCTTCCGAATGCGCTATTTTCCGCATATTCAGCCACGCGCGGGCAAAGCGCTCATCAGAAAGCAAGGCTTCGCTTTCCAAATAATCGAGTGCAGCGGTAATATGCTCCGGCGCACAATTTTTTACGGCGAGTTTACGCTCAAGCATAAGACGACTGTGTTCAGCGCGCATCAAATAATCGTAGGCTTTACGCTCCGCATTTACCGTCAGCCCTGCATTTGCGATATCATCTTCCTCCACTCCTTCAAAAACAGCGCCCTCCGTGATTGTCTCCACATCAACAACTTTGAGATACGCCGTCCGAATAAAAAAAGCAAGCCCCGAATCGGCAGTAATTTTTATACAGCCGAATGACGCTTGCTCCACAGCCAGAATAACCAAAGTCTAGCGTTTGCTGAACTGGAATCTTCTGCGCGCACCTCTCTGACCGAACTTTTTGCGCTCGACCATGCGGGAGTCGCGGGTCAGATAGCCGTTTGCTTTTAATGATGTGCGGCAGTCGGGGTCAATCTGCAACAATGCGCGGGAAATGCCGTGCAGACACGCGGACGCTTGTCCGTTCAAACCTCCGCCGTAGACGTTGATAAGAATGTCAAATTTACTGTCGTTGGACGTAATGAGGAGCGGCTGATGAACGGTTTTCACCTGCTCTTCGGAATTAAAATATTCTTTTATATCTTTTCCGTTTACAACAATTTTGCCGGAGCCTTCACGTACAAAAACACGTGCAACGGCAGTTTTTCTTCTTCCTGTACCAATGGCTAAATTCTTAATCATCATAAACTCCTGTTACACTTCAAGCGGTTTGGGATTCTGGGCTGTATGCGGATGTTCAGCGCCCGCATAAATCTTTACATTGTCAAGAATTGCGCGACCAAGACGACCGGACGGAAGCATTCCTTTTACGGCAAGACGGAGCGGTTCTGCAGGATGACGCTCGGACAGTTTTTCAAACGTATGCGCCCGAAGACCTCCGACAAAACCGGTGTGTTTGTAGTAAATCTTTTTTTGCTCCTTGCCGCCGGAAACCGCAATTTTATCGGCATTGATAACAACTACATAATCTCCCATATTTTGATTGGGAGTGAATGTCAATTTTGTTTTACCGCGTGCAACAGCGGCAATTTTTGAAGCGACGCGACCGAGCGGTTTTCCTGCCGCATCAATCAAGAACCATTCGCGCTTCTGTTCATGTTCTTTTACGAAAATAGTTTTCATGTGTATACCTACTGATAAAAGTTGTGCGTTAAACGTCTGTGCATCCGGCATAAAACGCAAAACGGCGGTGAGCAGCCGCCGTTCATATACGGGGAATCATAATATACAAAAAAGCCCGTATTTTAGTCAACATTAATGAAGAAAGTTGACTATCTACTTATTTTCCGCAGCGTCGCGGGCGCGGGCTTCAAGTTCCTCTTTTCTCGCTTCGTTTCTGTCCTTGATGTCAGCAGCCCCAATAAAGAGGCAAATAAGACCGACGAAAGCGGCAAGTACCGGCGCACAGCCCTTTAAGAAGGCAATAACTTCCGCGCCCCAATTCAGCGGCATCGACGGCAAAACCGCAAACACCGAAAATGCAATCAGAATGACTCCCAATACCAACGAAATCATATAAAACTCCTATTTTCAAATACGCGGACAGTCTAATGTCCGCCCTGTTTTAGTAATTTCCACAAGACAAAAGCCGCGCTGGACGTACATAAAACGTCCGCCGCATTAAACCTGTTCGATAGCAAGGTTATCGGACAGTTCTATTATAGCCGATACGGTTCTTCTGCTCAATGCGGACTGCTCCGACGCTTGCCCGTCCCTCCAATACTTACCGTGCCGTACGGACAAAGCGGAAGCCTGTATAATTGTAATATTCATTAGGATCAAAAAAGTAGCGGTCGGCAGCGTAATAAAATACAGTGTATTCTGACCAACTGCCTCCGCGGCTTACGCGGCGGCTTCCATATTCCGGTCCATGCACGCCGGATGTCGGCGCACTATAGTCTGCGTACCAGTCCCAACAAAACTCAAGAATGTTGCCGCTCATGTCAAATAATCCCGCTCCGTTGGCAGTTCCGCTTCCAGGAGGAGCCGCAACGCCCGCTTCCCGTTTACTTCCGGCAGTGCCGACGCTCATCGCCTCATCGGTATTCGTAGAAAGCCATGCAACTTGTTCCGCACCCGACTGTTTTCCACGCAGAAAATCGCCGCTTGCACGGTTTCCCGCCTGCATTCCGCCGCTTGTTTTTCGCGCCGCATATTCCCATTCTGTCTCGCTCGGAAGGCGATACCCGTCCGCCTGCCAATCGCATACCGCAAGGTCGCATACCGCAGTATTCGATGAGTCCTTTATCGTCCTGCCCTTGAACGTATAGCACGGCGTTCGTCCCTGCGCTTCGCTGTACGCATTGCACCACACCAGCGCGTCGTACCAACTTATCATCGTAACGGGAAGCCGCACCTCTGTATTGACTGGAGCCTTGCCCCGCCGTCCGTACGCGCCTTCCTGTCCGGGATTCAAAAAGACATAGCCTCGCGCCTCCGCTTCCAGTCTGACTTTATACCATAGGGCATACGTCGTTTCATATTTATTTATATAGAAAGAATTGAGCGTACGCTGCACCGAAACTGCCTGCACATCCTCGCCGAGCATAAATTCTGCGCCGCTGGCCGCAAGCAAAACCTCATCGTCATCTTGAAACGCAGGAACGGCTTGCTCCGCCTCACTTTTGCCGCCGGTCGAAGATTTTTTCGCCGGTTTGAACGGATCCGGCAGATATTGCTGTGCAAACAAGGCTGCGCACAGCATAAACGCTGCCGCAAACGCATATTTTTTCGTGGACTTCATATACACTCCTTACCGCTCGTCGCAATCGCCGCATTTTGAAGACGCATTACGCACTGCCGAACAACACGTTGTAATCAGCAATTGACTGGGCTTTGACGATTTTTTCGCGGATTGCAGCCCCGCCGTTCATGCCTTTAGAATATGCGCAAAACCGCTTGCGCATTTCAAGGCACGCAGACTTTTCGCCGATGTCGTCCGCAAGGTGCAGCAGTTCTTGAAATCCCGTTTCTATCCGTTTTTGCACAGGAATTTCATCGTAGCGTCCTTCGGTCAACAGGCGGATTGTCTTATCGAAAATAAACGGATTTCCCATCGCGCCGCGCGCAAACATAACGCCGTCGCAGCCCGTTTCATCGAGCATACGAGCGGCATCTTCCGGCGAAAACAAATCGCCCGACCCGAACACGGGAATTTTCCCCGCAGCAAGCGCGGCCAGTTCTTTAAGTTTTGCCCAGTCCGCCTTGCCCTCGTAGCCTTGCGCCCGCGTCCGTGCGTGCATGGTTATTGCCGAAACGCCTGCGTCAATGGCGGCACGGGCCGCTTCTTTCCATGTAATATGATTTTCGTCCCAGCCGGAACGGATTTTTACGGTAACGGGAACGCCTTCCGCCGCTTCTACCGCCGCTTTTGCCACTTTGTAGAGCCGTTCAGGTTCCCGCGTCAACGCAGAGCCCGCGCCGGTCTTCACAATCTTGGGGACGGGACAGCCGCAGTTTATATCGACGCATTCGCAATTCGTTTTTTCAATAATGATTTTTGTTCCCGCAGCGACGGTTTCAGCGTCTCCGCCGAAAATCTGCACCGCATACGCCGCTTCGTTATCGGCACGCCGCATGAGCGTTTCGGTTTTTACGTTCTTTCGCACCAGCGCTTCAGCGGAAACCATTTCCGTATAGGTAAACGCCGCTCCGTGCTCCACGCATATCGAGCGGAACGAGCGGTCGCTGTAACCGGCAACCGGCGCAAGAAAAATATTGCCGCCCAGCTCCAGTTTTCCGATTTTTACAGGATGATATGCCATCATTCTTCCGGCAACTTAAACGCCTTGCAGCTATTTTTCCACAATTGGTCGGCAACTTCTTCAAGCGGAAGCTCCAGCATATCGGCAAGAAAGCGTGCAGTTGACGGCAGATACGCCGGTTTCGTACGCTTTTTATCTCGAAATTCCGACGGAATCATAAACGGACTTTCCGTTTCAATAAGAATTCTATCAAGCGGAATGTTTAACACCGTTTCGTGAAGGTTATGCGCATTCCGGTACGTCAAATTCCCCGCGAATGAAAAATACACGTTCATGTTGAGACACTTTTTTGCATATGCAGCATTTTCCGAATAACAATGAAAAATTGCGCCGCTTTCGGGAATGCGCTCGCGCAAAACTTCATACACGTCCTTTCCTGCGTCACGATTGTGAATGATCGCCGGCAGATTGTGCTTCTGCGCAATTTCAAGCTGCGTGATAAAAAGTTCAATCTGCGAGCGCTTGTCGCCGAATTGCTTGTAGTAATCAAGCCCCGTTTCGCCAACGGCGACGACATTCGGATACGTCAAATACTTTTCAATTTTCTCAACGTAATTGTCCCCGGGATTCATAACTTCCGCCGGCGCAACGCCAACTGCATGATAAATTCCTGAAGCAACTTTTAATGTCGGGTAGACGCGCTCAAAGTCATGCAGGCTGTTATTGATGCTGATAATGCGGGTAACGCCAGCTTGTTTCGCCTGCTGTATGACGCGTAATTGCTCAATAGGGTCATCGTATATAAGCCCGATGTGGGCATGAGTATCAAAAAACTGCATGGCTTTCTTCCAAAAGATTATAATAAAAGACAGGACTGTCTCACAAATGAATAGTCTCCGCTATTCTTTGCGTTAAGAATAATATAGGTTCCGCCGGTTGTCAACGTATGCCATACTGTACAGAAGGAAAGGGAGGAGTCTCAGGTTGAATGACAAAACAAAGGTTACGGAGGCGATAAACAACGCTTGAACGATGAAATGAAGTTTCAAGACAGCATGCGGCGTTTGAACGATATAACGCAGTTCGGGGACAGCAAACAGAGTCTAAATGATGGAACACAGTTACAAAGACGGCAAATAAATTTTTGGGGCGGCAAATAGCGTTTGAATGACGAAATGCAGTTCGGAGGCGATAAACAACGCTTGAACGATAAAATGAAGTTTCTAGACGACAAGCGACCTTTGAACGATGTAATACAGTTCAGGGGGCAACAAACAGAGTCTAAATGATGGAACATAGTTCGGAAGCCGCAAACAGTGTTTGAACGACGGAAACGCCGTTCTGCAGCCGTAAACAAAGTTTTAGCGGCAAAACGGCGCTCAAGACAACTCGCGGCATTTTGCGTACAGACTCCCTCGCGCTGCATCTGTCAAACCCTGCCCGTTATTGTCCGCCGTCGTCTGTCGCTTCAACCAGTCCTTTTTGTACGAGCGCACGTAAAATCTGTTCGACGATTTGCTCGGGCGTAAGGCTGCCGGTGTCTATGACAAGTTCCGCTGCATCCTCATAGCGCGTATTATCGATTCCATAGAGTTTTTTGTAGCGCGCAGTATCTTCCGTGTCCCGCATTTGGGTAAACGCTTTGATTTTTTCAAAGTCGCCGCCCTCACGGTTTAAAATGCGGTGCGCGCGTATATCTTCGTCAGCAAGCAAATACACTTTTAAGTCTGCCGTATCGAGCATCCAAACAGCAAGACGGCTTCCCAAAACGCAGGACTCTCGTTTTGCAAGCGCAACCTGCCGCGTATCAACTTCGCGGTCATACCGGTCGTCGGTGCGCGCATTCAAAATAACATCCTGAAGCGTCATACCCTTTTCTTCAGCAAGTTGACGGAAGGTAAAGTTTATCAACGTGATTTTAAGCCGGTCGGCAAGCAGAGAACTCACCGTCGTATTTCCGCAGCCGGATTTTCCGCTTACGGCGACGCGCACTTCCTTTCCGTCAGCAATTTTGTACTCAGTCATTCTATATTCCTCGCTTGTTCACGAATATTTTCCAGCGCATTTTTTGCAGTGATAACCGCTTCTCCAATCTCCGTAAACTGATTTTTACTGCCAATCGTGTTGATTTCGCGGTTTATCTCTTGGCAAATAAAATCCATCTTCTTTCCGGGCGCAGGATTTTTTTCCATTTCAGTCCTCAATGCCCCAAGATGACTGGAAAGGCGCACGATTTCTTCATTTATCGTGTATTTTACGAGCATGGCGGCAGTCTCTCCCATAATGCGCTGCTCGTCTGCATGTTCGCCCAAAAGTTCGCGGAATTTTGCGCTGATGTGCTCCTTGAACTTCGCTTCCATTTTCCCTTGCTGAGACTTAAAAAAAGCCGCGCATTCATCAAGCGTTTTCAAGTGCGTCAGAATGTCCGCGTAAAGATTCTGCCCCTCGCGCTGCCGGTCTTCCGTAAACTGAGCCAACGCTTCTTCAAAAACGTCCGCAATCAGCGTCCAGCACCGCTCGGCGTCAAAGTCCTTTTCGACGGTAAGGACGCCCGGCTGTCCAATAACAAGCGAAAGGGGGACTGCCTCCTGCATACCGAGCGCATCTGCGATACCGGCAATTGCCGCCGCATATTCTTTTGCCGCGTCGATGTCGGCACGAATGCGGGCGGAGGATTTGCGCTCCTTTATGCGGATATTTACGTCAATTTTACCACGCAGCGCCATTTTTACAACGGCGGCACGTATCCGCGTCTCCAACAGATTAAGATACGACGGCAGATTGACGTTTAAGTCCAAAAAGCGTGAATTGACCGCCTTAATCTCCACCGAAACATCCGCTTCGTCATACGCTGCCTCTTTATACGAATATCCTGTCATGCTTGTCATAGTTTATCCTTTTTATGCGCCTATTTTTATGCCGGCTGGAAAAGCGCACTACAGCCGCACCCGCCGTTTTGCCTCACTGACAGCAAAACTCTTTTCCCTGCGAGTTTTGCCAACGGCGGAAGAGTTTAGCGTGCCGCTTGAGATGGCTGCAACGCGTCTTCTCTCGCAAAACGGTAACTCTGTCTAATCATTCAAACTCAGCCCAGCCCGTCCGCGTCCATCTAAAACCGCGCGCCCGAGCTTCCAGTTATCGCCGGCGCCCATCGTAACCAATAAAAATCCGTTTTTTCCGCCGGATTTATTCAATTCGAAAAGCGCAAAATCTTTTGCATCCAGCACTTCTTCAAAGTAATGCACGTTTTTTCCGCCGTCTTTTACTTTTTCAAAGAGCGTTTTACCGCTGATATGCGCATTTTCAGGCTTTTCGCGCGCGCTTGAGTAAATCTTGTGCAGAATAACGGTGTCCGCATCCGTAAACGCTGCGGCAAAATCGTCAAGCAATGCTTCTGTGCGCGAATAGGTGTGCGGCATAAAATCAACGATAATTTTTCGTCCGCCGTAAAACTCGCGGAAGCCTGCAAGCGTCGTTTTAATCGCGGTCGGATGGTGCGCGTAGTCGTCGATAATTATGACGGACTGCCCTGCAGCATTCTGAACGAGTCCGACAATTTCGCTGCGGCGGCGGCCTCCGCTGAAATTTGCAAGGCCGCGCTTTATATCGTCTGCAAAATCTTTCGGATTTTTGCCGTCGGCGCGTAAAAGTTCGCACACAAGCGCGCAGGCTCCAACTGCGTCCCGTACTTCATGTTTTCCCGGCACACGAATGTACAAGTCCCCCAAAAGCGGAATGGAAAAAGTGTTTTTTTCATCGGAAACGCTCCGAAACGCAAGCCGGTAGTCGCCGTCCGCCTTTTCTCCATAGGGAATAAGATGAATATCGCCGCGCTTTTTAAACGCAATTTGTGCAGTTTCGACAGCTCCGGCATCATCGGCGCAATAAATCAAGTCTCCGCCCTTCGGCAAAAGACAAATATAGTCTACAAATGCGTGCTGAATGTCCGCAAATGTAGGGTAAAAATCCTGATGGTCGCTTTCTACGCTTGTAAGGACGATTTTTTGCGGGTGAAAGGACATAAAATGCCGCTGATATTCGCAGGTTTCGGCAACAAAATACGGATTTTTGCTGCCGGAAAAGTCAGCGGACGTACATGTGCAGCTATTCCCATCCCCAAACGAATTGATAACGGAGCCGGCAAGCGTCTGCGACGGCAGCGGAAGCTCTTTTAAAATCGTTCCGGCAAGTCCCGTTGTGCTGGTCTTTCCGTGAACGCCGCAAATCCCTGCGCTGTACGCCCGCCCTGAATACGCGCCTAACGCTTCCGTATACAGCATGCACGGAATTTTATGCCGCGCCGCCGCAATCAAATCAGGATTTACAGCCGGAGAATACGCGCTCGAATACACGACAAATTGAATATCGCTGGTAATATTGTCTTCGGAGAAAGGCAGCGCACGGATTCCAAGCGCTGCCAAAATATCGTCCGTATAAAAACGTTCGGCAACGTCGCTTCCGCTGATAACGGCTCCTGCTCTGTGCATGATTTCTACAAGGGCAGCCATTCCAGTCCCTTTTATTCCAACAAAATGAATGCGAACGCCGTTGAGTTCCAGCGGCAAAACTGTTTTAGACATGGGCGTATTTTAGTTTAACAAGGATAATTTTTCAATAAAACCGCGCTCTTGTCCGTCTGTACGCTATGCGTCATAGTAGTGCCATGAACATTCTTGTATCGGGACTTGTAAACATCGAAACGACGGTAAAAGTCCCATCTTTTCCGATAAATTATTCGCCTATTGAATTTTCGTTTTTCGGCGTGAAATCAGCGGTCGCAGGTGTGGGCTATAATATCTCCAAAGCGTTGACTGTTTTAGGCGATGACGTTCAGTTTTTCTCTTTTACAGGCAGCGATAGAGAAAGCGAATCAATACTGACGCAGCTTAACCAAGACAGAATCCGTACAGATTATATTGGAAAAGTCCTAAAGGCGACTCCGGTAAGCGTGATTTTTTACGACGATACAGGACGGCGAAAGATTTACTGCGACCTGAAAGACATTCAGGACATCAAACCGGACATTTCTTGCATAAAAAAGCAGATTGAAAAAGCGGATATTGTTGCCGCTTGCAATATAAATTTCTCCCGTCCGCTTATGAAAGCCGCAAAGGACGCGGGAAAGACCATTGCGACTGACGTTCACGTTCTTTCAAACATATATGACGATTACAACCGCGAGTTTTTGGAATATGCGGACATCATTTTCTTGAGCGACGAAAACCTTCCCTCCCCGCGCGAAGAATTTTTAACTGCGCTGAAATCCGCATACGACATGAAAATAATCATCATGGGCTGCGGAGCGGACGGAGCCTTACTTTACGAGCGCACGAAAGACACCATCATGCATTTTCCCGCGGCAAAACCCGAACGAATCGTAAATACCGCAGGTGCGGGAGACGCCCTTTTTTCGTGCTTCACTCATTTTTACGCAGGCGGCATGGACGCAGAAAACGCCCTGCACTACGCCCAGCGTTTCGCCGCAATAAAAATTGGTTTTGACGGAGCGGCGCAAGGCTTTATTACTGAGGATGAACTGAAAATTCGGTGTGGAAAAAACTGAGTTCCGTGTCGGCAAACTTCCGTACAATCGCAGTTTTTTTACGGGGGGACTGCAAAGGACTAGGCAAAGCAGATTTTACACGGCGCAACGTTCTGTTCCGTCCTAAAAAAGGGGGGGGGAATACACGGCTTGCGCATGAGCGAACATAATTTTTAATCTGAAGTCGTCATCATAGCTG
>CAUTOZ010000009.1:0-31529 GCA_963539635.1 uncultured Treponema sp. | reverse complement strand
TCGGGCAGTTTATCCACGAGCGCAAAACCGGCGAAAGCGAGGATGTCGGAATTCACCTAACGCCGGTTACAATACAAAGTCTTAAAAATGTGCCGGAAGTGCTGGAATTTTACATGGGTAAAAATACGCCCAAACGGCGGGAGTTTATCGTGCATCATCTGGCGCAAGAGATTGACGCGTAAGCTGTCCGACAGCCAGATACGGAACAGGCGGCGGATTTTGTACAAGTTGACTGGAATCGCAGTTCCCGTAGACGACTTGGACTTCGTTTAAAATGGAATTAAAGACATGGCAAACTTAACATACGTTCCCGAAGAACCGATGTGCGCAGTTGCGACGGCGCTTGCTCCTGCCGCGCTCGGCATTGTGCGCGCCTCCGGCAAAAACTGTATCGAATTATTTTCGCGCCTCTTTTCCCGTCCGCGGGCACTGCTCAAAGCGCAGGGCAACACCATTGTTTATGGCTGGATAATGGACGGAGACGCTAAACTTGACGAAGCGCTGGTTTCCATTTTCCGTGCGCCCAAAAGTTTTACCGGCGAAGACATGGTGGAAATCTCCTGTCACGGCGGCGCGGGCGTTGTGCTTGCGGTCTACAATCTTTTGATTAAAAACGGATTTCGGCAGGCGCAAAAGGGCGAGTTTACATTCCGCGCATACCTCAACCGCAAGGCGGATTTAACGAAAGCGGAAGCCGTCCGCGAAATTATCGACAGCCGCACCGGAACCTCGCAGCGACGCGCTGCCGAGCGGCTTGCGGGCAGCCTTTTTGATACTATCGACGGGATAAAAAAGCGCATTACGGCGACGCTTGCAGCAATCGAAGTGGAAATTGAGTACCCCGAAGACGAAGAGACGATAGCTGACAGTTTTGACGTGCAGGAATTGCAGGAAACGGAACGTGCGCTGCAGGAGCTTTCCGACAGCTGGCGCGGGGAAAAACTCTATCAAGACGGTGCGCGTCTCGTGCTCTGCGGCAAAACGAACGCGGGAAAGTCGAGTTTATTCAATGCGGTCTTAAAAGAAGAACGCGCGATTGTTTCGGATGTTGAGGGGACAACGCGCGACTGGCTTGAAAGTTGGGCGGACTTTAGCGGCATTCCCGTGCGGCTCTTTGACACGGCAGGGCTTCGGCAGACAGACGACGCGATAGAAGCGAAGGGCGTGGAGTTGACGCGCAGTCTTTCCGAAGATGCGGACGTTGTTTTATATCTTGTTGATAGTCTTACGGGCTTTACGACGGACGATTCGGATTTTTTACGCGCCAGCACGCAGCCTGTCGTCCTCGTATGGAATAAATGCGATGCAGTTCCGCCGCAAACGCAATCGTCGGGAATAAAAAAAACGTTTTCTGCCGTCAAAGCAGAAGTATTTTTAAGCGCGAAAACCGGTGCGGGACTTTCGCAGTTGTATTCCGCTGTAAACGGCATTTTGACCGGCGGAAGCGGACTTGAAAGGCGGCAGCAGGCAGGTTTAGGCTCCGAGCGGCAAAAACTCTGCGTAGACGCCGCGCTTGAAAGCGTTAAAAGTGCGCTTTCAGCCGCCCGTGCCGCGCTTCCGCTTGATACGGCAGTCCAAGACCTTGAAGATGCGCTTGACGCTCTCGGCGAACTCACCGGCGAAGTTCGACCCGATGACATACTGGAAAATATTTTTAGCCGGTTTTGCGTGGGGAAGTAGCAGGCGGCGGAGAACGGCATGTAAAGACAGAACGGAGTGCCGCCTGCACCGAGTTTTGCCTAGGGGCAAAACTCGTGTATTAATAAATCTTGAGAAAGGTGAAAGAGCAAAATCTACGTAAAATGCGAGAGAGGGTGCAGTTGTAGAAGTACGCTGCGGCAGAGAACGGAGCGCTGCCTGCGGCGAGTTTTGCCCAGGAGCAAAACTCGTGTGTTAATAATTTTGGAAGCGGCAGAAAAATGGCGGAGGATAATATTAGAGAGATAGAACGGGTTCGGGAGCGGAAAACAGCGTTCGGGCGATGGAACGAAGTTGGAGAACGGAAGACAGCGTTTAGGCATGGAACAATGTTCAAGGGCGGAAGACGATTTTGGGGCGGCGGACGGAAGTCGAAGACAGCAAACAGCGTTCAAGCGACGGAACGGAGTTTGTAGGCAGCAAGAGAAGTTTTGGAACAGTAGACAGCGTTTGGACAAAGGGGCGAAGTTTGGGTACGGAAAATAGTGTTCGACTGACGCAACAATGTTCCCGTCCGCGCGATACTATCCTCGCTCCTCATGACTATGGATATTCTTGCAGAAAAAATAACTTTTCAACGAACTAATTATCGTTATCGGCAAGTTATAATTTTCTTTGGGCGCAGCGAAAAATTCATACGGTTGGTACAGCCTTTCTTCTATAGATTTCATACAGCAGAATTCCTGCGGCGACGCTGACGTTGAGGCTGTCAACTTTGCCGCACGTGGGAATTGAGACGATGTTGTCGCATTGTTCCGATAAAAGACGCGCGATACCGGCGCCTTCGCTGCCCATGATAACGGCGGAGCGCGGCGCAAAGTTTATTTTGTCTATGGGTGCGCCGCCTGCATCCGCGCCGTAAATCCAAAATCCGTGTTCTTTTAACAGGCTGACCGTCCGCACGAGATTTGAAACGACGGCAAGCGGCACCCATGCGCTGGAGCCTGCACTTGTGCGGGCGACAACTTCGTTTTCGGAAATGTCTTTTACGCTGCGCTTTTCCGGCAGGATGACTAAAGCTGCGTCGAATTGGTCGCAGTTCCGGATTATTGCGCCGACGTTATGCGGGTCGGTTATTGAATCGAGGATAACGACGGTTTGCTGTTCTTCAAGAGGTTTCGCTGCGGCGGACAAAATCCATGAATCAAAGTCGATAAGCGTTTTTCTTCCGTCTTCTTCCGAAGAAAAAAGCAGAATTCCCCGATGGTCTTGAAGCATTGCCGGCAGTGCGCGGACAGCAGAATCCAAGCCGCTTGCCGTAGTTTTTTCGCAGGGAATGCCTGCTCGTTCCGCTGCCGCTACAATCTTTTTTACACGCGGACCGAGTTTTCCGTACATAATACGGAGTTTTGCAGCGTCGGTACTATTTTTTACGCTTAAAACTTTTTCTTCTATTGCGTGAAAGCCTGTTATGATTCGTTCCGGCACAGTGATTTCATCCTTTGCTCATCTGAAGATAAAAGTTCCCGGCCGCTCTGCACCGGAGACCGTTATCTTCAGTTAATTTCTGCCGCAGCAATTTTTGTATTTTTTTCCCGAACCGCACGGACATGGTTCGTTGCGTCCGATTTTGCGTCCGTCGCGTTTGACAGTCGTTGTAACGATGTTGCCTGCAACGTATTTCCATTCGCCGTTGATTTTTTTGAACGCGGCGGTTTCATGGTGAGTGTCGCGCATTTGCTTGAGCGTGTAACTCGCTGTAAACTCAACCGTGCCCTCGTTATCGTTTTCGCCGCCTTTTTCCGTGTTGAGAATCGTAAGTCCATGCCATATTGAATTCCTGCTCCAGTCTTCCGTCGCTTTTTTATCGATTTCGGCAATGCCTTCGCCTTCCTCGCACGACGCAACGATAAAATCAATTGCGTGTGCGACATACGCCGAATACCGCGCACGCATTAGAGCCTCCGCCGTCCGCGCCTTTTGCGTCCCCGTGATAACAGGGCGGCAGCATTCCGCATATTTTTTTCCCGAACCGCACGGGCAGATGTCGATTTCTTCAGTCATTTTAAGTCCCCTTACCAGTCAATTGAATGGAATGGGTGTACTATAGCGCAATCAGTCCCGTTTGTACACTTAAGATGACTTTTCAGTCAGCCTGCAGAATGAAAACAGGAGACGGCAGCGACTGGAGACACAAGGTTTGACGGCGCCGCGTGCACACTTCCTATCTTTGCCGCGGAGCAGCGAGGCCGTTTGTTCGCATAGGGAGGAGGCAGACGGGGTAATATCGTTTATTTTGTGCGGCAAGAGACTTGTCGCACCTCTCAGGAATAAAATTAAAAACGACGGCCGGCCTTGAGCGTCTTCTTGGCGCAGTTGATTCTGTCGGCTCTCTGACCAATCTCAAAAAAATTGCTGAGTCATTTGACGGCAGGAAAAGCGTAAAAAACAGTCATAAAACGGTAAAAATATATTGAATATTTGTGCGATTCATTTTTGATACGCGGATGTTGCCGGTATGATATCAAAGATAAAAAATATATCGATACGCCCGTAAAATATTATTTCAATAAAAATTGCTGGTATTTATTCAATGTTGGTGCTATCATAATCGGCATATAACTAAGGAGAAAAACATGGATTTTACTTTGAGCAAAGAACACCTCATGGCGCGTCAGTTGTTCCGTGAGTTTGCACAAAATGAAGTGAAGCCGATTGCTGCCGAAATTGACGAAGAGGAAAAATTCCCTGAAGAAAACGTTAAAAAGATGGCAAAACTCGGTTTTTTTGGAATTCCCGTGCCGAAAGAATACGGCGGACAGGGCGCTGACGTTTTGACGTATGCAATGTGCATTGAAGAGATGAGCAAAGTCTGCGCTACGACCGGCGTTATCATTTCAGGACACACATCGTTGTGCGTCGATCCCATCATGCACTACGGCTCCGAAGCGCAAAAACAAAAGTATTTGCCCGACCTTGCCTCCGGTAAAAAACTCGGAGCATTCGGTTTGACTGAGCCCGGTGCGGGAACGGACGCACAGGGACAGCAGACTGTCGCAGTCCTTGATGGAGACCACTGGGTCTTAAACGGCAGTAAAATCTTTATCACTAATGCCGGCTATGCGGACGTTTTTGTCGTTATTGCAGTAACCGGAACGGTTGTCGATAAAAAAGGCCGCCAAAGTAAAGAAATCAGTGCATTTATCGTTGAACGCGGCTTTCCGGGCTTTTCTGTCGGCAAGCATGAAAAGAAAATGGGTATCCGCGGCTCTTCAACCTGCGAATTGATTTTTGAAGACTGCATTGTTCCGAAAGAAAATCTCCTTGGACCGAAAGGGAAAGGTTTTAGCATCGCAATGGGTACGCTTGACGGCGGACGCATCGGTATTGCGGCGCAGGCGCTCGGCATTGCGGAGGGCGCAATCGAAGAGACAATCAAATACACAAAAGAGCGCGTTCAATTCCATAAACGTATCAGCCAGCAGCAGAATACGCAGTTCCAAATTGCCGATATGGCGGCGCGCACGCAGGGAGCGCAGTATTTGGTCTATGCGGCTGCCTGTAAAAAAGAGCAGGCGAAGAGCGTTCCGGGAATGCGCTATTCTGCAGACTCGGCAATGGCAAAACTTGTTGCCTCCGAAGTTGCAAGCGATGTAACGCGCCGCTGCGTACAACTTTTCGGCGGTTACGGATATACCCGCGATTATCCTATCGAACGCATGATGCGCGATGCCAAAATTACGGAAATTTACGAAGGTACCAGCGAAGTTCAGCGCATGGTTATTGCTGCATCGTTGGGCGTTAATTAAAAAGGAGAAAAAGATGAGAGCTATTGTTTGTGTAAAACAAGTTCCGGATACGTCGGGAAAAGTTGCCGTCAAAGAAAATGGGCAGCTTGACCGCGCTTCTATGGCGACGGTTACAAACCCAGACGATTTGAACGCGATTGAAGCCGCGCTCCAGTTGAAAGATCAGACAGGCTGCGAAGTTGTTGCCGTTTCTATGGGGCCGCCGCCTGCAGAAAGTATGCTCCGTGAACTTTTGGCGCGCGGTGTTGACCGGGCAGTGCTCGTCTCTAGCCGCGAATTCGGCGGAAGCGATACTTACGCTACCAGTCAGATTTTAGCTGCGGCAGTACGCAAAATTGGCATAGGAAACGAAGACGTCGTATTTTGCGGAAGACAGGCGATTGACGGCGACACGGCGCAGGTCGGCCCTCAGATTGCGGAAAAGTTAGAACTTCCGCAGATTACCTATGCGGCAGACATCAAAAAAGAAGGAAACAGTCTTATCGTAAAACGTATGCTCGAAGACGGCTACATGATGCTCAAGATTAAGACACCGTGTCTTATTACCTGCATTAAGGAACTTAATTCTCCGCGTTATATGAACGTCAAAGGCATTATGGAATGCTATTCAAAACCGTATGAAGTCTACGATTACGAGACGCTCAAAGACGATCCGCTCATCGACAAAGATACAATCGGATTTAAAGGTTCTCCGACGAACGTTTACAAGTCTTTTACCCCGCCGCAGAAAGGCGCCGGTACCATGCTCGAAGGAGCCGACAAAGCGACTTGCGAAAAATTGGTCGGTATTCTTGCCGAAAAGCATATTATTTAATTCAAGGAGAACTAGTATGGCATACGACAGTAAAGATACTGCGGCCTTTAAAGGCGTAATGGTATTTTGCGAGCAGCGCAACGGCGAAATCCTTAACACTTCATTTGAATTGTTAAGCGAAGGGCGCAAGTTGGCGGACGAACTCAAGAGCGAGTTGTGGGGCGTTGTTCTCGGAAACGGCATAAAAGAAGATGCGCTAAAGGGACTTGGCGGATACGGAGCTGATAAAGTATTCTATTGCGAACATGAATTGTTGGCGGACTACACGACTGACGGTTATACAAAAGTAATAACGGAAGTCGTGGAAAATACGAAGCCTGAAGTATTTTTAATCGGCGCAACGACAACAGGACGCGACTTGGGTCCGCGCTGCGCAGCCCGCCTGCACACGGGGTTGACTGCGGATACGACGCATTTGGCAGTCGAAACGGAAAAATACAAGGACTTTTTGAGAAAAAGTTCTACGTTGGAAATCGACAAAATGCCGTTTGAGGTCAATACGAACCTCAAAATGACGCGTCCTGCGTTCGGCGGGCACCTCATGGCAACTATCGTTTGTCCGCGTTTCCGCCCGCAGATTGCAACCGTCCGCGCAGGTGTCATGAAAAAGCAGGACTTTGACAGCGCAAAGGCGGCAAAAACTGTTATTGAAAAAGTCGCAGTTAACCTTTCCAAAGCGGATATTTCAGTTGATATTCTTGAAATCAAAAAGACGGCAAAAGATTTAGTTGACCTTATCGGCGCAAACGTTGTTGTTTCCGTTGGACGCGGCGTAAGTAAAGACCCCAAAGCGGGAATTCAACTTGCGTCAGACTTGGCAGAAGCGCTCGGCGGCGTTGTCGGCGCTTCCCGCGGCGCGGTTGACGCAGGTTGGATTGACGCAAACCAGCAGGTCGGACAGACAGGAAAAACGGTTCATCCGCATATCTACGTTGCGCTCGGCATTTCTGGCGCAATTCAACATTTGGCTGGTATGCAGGATTCAGAGTACATCATTGCAGTCAACAAAAATGCTGATGCTCCGATTTTCCAGGTTGCCGACTACGGCATCACGGGCGACTTATTCAAGGTCGTCCCCATGCTGACCGAAGCGGTAAAAGCCGCAAAAAGCAGTCTGTAGTCAAACATTTATATGAAAAAAGAGCGTCCGTATGGACGCTCTTTTTTTACAGTAAGAAATGCGAAAAATATGCGGCGCAATGTCGCCCTTCACTTTTTTTAAATTGAAATTACAGTCCTGACAAATTATAAGAGGCAGTCCAGCCTTTTTGTTGCTTATTTTTTATATAATACCAGTCGATTTCGTTGCCTTCATCATCGGTGAGAGTTGTTTTTTGCAGCGCAGCCGCAGACGTACCATTTTTAAGCGAGGCGACAGTACGGGCATAGTAAGAGTCGGTCTTGGGAACGCTTAAAAGTTCTACGTCATTGCTGAGCGTTACAGTTTTCGACACTTTTTCTATCGTAAGGGTTTTCAAATAATTTTCTTCTTCAATAACCGTTTCGGTCAAAGTGCGAATCTCCTCAATCTCATCGGCGTAGTTGTCGGTAAAAGCGGCGGCGTTTTTGAAAAGTTCCGCGCGGATAATGTCGTTACGGACTTCTGTTGCAACCTGTGCAATCATCATTGCCCGTACATCTTGGCCGTCCGTTTCTATATTGTCCCGTTTTACAAACTTATCTTTGATAATCGATGAGGCAAGTTCGGGACAGTATGCGGCAATCCGCACAAAGAGTCCGTCTTTCTGAAATGTTTTATCGTTGTATACCGCAACGACGAAGAATTGAGGAATGATTTCATCGGTTACGCCGAGCGTGTTTTCCGCCTTGTACAAAACTGTGTCCGGTCGTGCAATAAATGCCGGAAACGTATTTGGCTCATAGCAATAATCCTGAATCCAATATTCTTTTTCATTCAAATTGATGTGGTAGAACGTGCGTTTTTGTCCGTCAGTCCGTACCGCTTCTTTTTTTTCGCCGAGGTATGCTGCAATATCGCCTAAAACCGCCTCGGCGCTCCATTTCATTTTACCCTGCTCGTCTTCAACGTAGAGGGCTGCTTTGTTTGCATAGATAACGCCCGTAACGGTTTCGACTGCAGCCACCTCTCCCGTGGCTTGCGATGCTGCGTCTCCGTTCTTTTTGGCGCAGGAAGAAAGCAAAAATAGCACCGCGAACAGCGCCGCGAGCATTTTTTTCAAATTGACATTCATAAAAACCTCTTAAAATAAAAAATGTGATGATAAACGATAGTATATGCGTATCTGATTTATTTGCAACAGCGGGCGTCGGAGGGGGGGAGGCTGCAATATACAACGCAGTTTTCGTCTGCTTGCAAGATTATCCACACCCTGCTGGATATGGATAATCTTGCAAGCAAATAGAGTTCGGCGATGAGCGGTTGTTACGTGGTTTACAGATTTTACTGTGTGCCTCTCACCCGCGTTTTTCCTGCGGGCAAAACGAGGGGAGCGAACGGAACTCGTAATCCACTTTCTGCAAACTGTCATAGAGGGCTGTGTTTCAAAATGCAAGAATGTGTAGAAGGTACATTTTTGCGCTCTCGCCGGCAAAATGTGTGAACTCCAGGGGGGGGGGGTGAGCCAACCGTAAGCCAATAATTCCGCGTTGTATGGCAGAGTTATTAGAGTTCTGTCGCCGCAAGAGGCGTCTCTTGTTTTGCCGTACCAACTTCTTCCGCGCGCGATATGAGAAATGAAGAAAATTCCCTTAAGGCTTTCAAATGCTATTTTTCCTGTCCGCGGTCTCTTACAGACTGCGTTTACTCAACATGACAGAAAGTACAGATTTTGCTGGCTGTCCAAGTTTGCCAAGCGGAAAACTCGTTGCGGAGTTTATCGGATAGTCCTTGCTTTTCTTAAAAGGTTTAATGGGGCGTTGCCCTCTCATATTTTGCCCATCGGCAAAATGCGCGGTAAATGGAGTTTGTTTGTGAGTCTTCTCTATATCTAACGTATTAAACAATCTGCCATCTGAAAATACAACTTCCTTCCCGTCCCACAAAAAACACCGCCGAAAAATACACCTTCCCGGCGGCAGCGCCCCCATTACGCATTACCAATTAAACATCCCCCTCCCCCCTCTCCCGTATTGAGAAAATATATAAGACGCTGCCGTCAGTATCGTATTTCAACATCGCAAAGAAATGACTACAATAACGCCAATGGATAATTTGTAAAGGGCGCCGTGAAATTCATCGTCGCTTTTAATTACCCATTACGCACTACCAATTACATAAAGGGGTTTATATGAACGTTTATAAACGGTTATTCAAATACGTGCCGGAGAAAATATACTGCGCATATATTTCAGCGGGACTGGCCGTGCTCAGCGCGGCGCTGTCGATTTTGCCGTACTGGTTTTTATGGAAATTCTTGCACTCTTTGATTGCAGCAAAAAACTTTGCAGACAGTCAACAGTATGCAGTCCTCATCGTCGGTGTGATGATTGTGCAAGGTCTTATCTATTTCGGTGCGTTGTGGGCGTCGCATTTGCTGGCGTTCCGGCTGGAAACAAATTTAAAAATAGAAGGCATAAATCATTTGATGAAAGCGTCGTTTGCATTTTTCGATACGAATGCGTCGGGCACAATCCGCAAAACAATCGACGACAACACGCAGGAAACGCACATGATAGTTGCGCACCTTATTCCCGACAACATTACCGCATTTTTAATGCCGTTTTTGATGATTGGCGTTATGTTTGCAGTCGATTACCGGCTCGGCATTCTTCTTATCGTCGTAACGCTTATCGGCGCGGCGCAGGTGCGATGGATGTTCGGTGAACAGTCCTTTATGAAAATTTACAAGGCGTCGCTTGATAAAATGAATGCCGAAGCGGTGGAGTACGTGCGCGGAATGCAGGTCATTAAAATTTTTAAGAGCACGGTACAATCATTCAAGAATTTTTACGATTCAATTATGATGTATTCAAAATATTCTATTGAATACGTGTACTCGTGCAGGACGCCCTTCGTCATCTTTCAAGTTATTTTTAATATCATCATTGCGATTGTCGTACCCTTTGCAATCATCGCGATGAATCGGGGCGAGGCTGCTGCCGAAGTTTTGACGCGCGTCATCTTTTTTGCAGCGTTTGGCGGCGTCATGTTTGCGGCATTGATGCGCATTATGTACGTCGGAATGTATCAAATGCAGGCGCAAATGGTAGTCGATAAGTTTGAAGAGATTTTTGAATCGATGAAAAAAGACGGACTGGAACACGGCGCACGCGAAACATTCGATAATTTTGACATTGAATTTAGAAATGTGTCGTTCAAATATGCAAAAGATTATGTATTAAAGGATGTGAGTTTTCGTCTTGCAGAGCATAAAACATATGCGCTGGTCGGTTCGTCGGGCGGCGGAAAATCAACTATTGCAAAATTGATTTCAGGCTTTTATAAAATCAATGAAGGCTCAATTTTAATCGGCGGACACGATATTGCCGAATATTCGGAAAAAGCGCTTTTAAGCACTATCGCTTTTGTTTTTCAAAATGCAAAGTTGTTCAAGACAAGTATTTTTGAAAACGTGCGTATCGGAAATCCTTCTGCGTCCCATGAAGAAGTTATGAAGGCTTTGGAAGAAGCGCGGTGCGGCGACATACTGGATAAATTCCCTGAGCGCGAGAATACGATTATCGGCGCAAAGGGCGTGCATTTATCCGGCGGAGAGACGCAGCGTATTGCGATAGCCCGCGCAATTTTGAAAAACGCCGACATTATCATCTTGGACGAAGCGTCCGCTGCCGCCGACCCCGAAAACGAATACGAAATTCAGCAGGCGTTCTCCAATCTCATGAAGGATAAAACCGTCATTATGATTGCGCATCGATTGAGTTCAATCCGCAGCGTCGATGAAATTTTAGTCATAGACGGCGGCACCGTTATAGAACGCGGCAGCGATGCCGACCTTATGCAAAAAGACGGGCAGTACCGCAGGCTTCAGGAAATGTATGCCCGCGCAAATGCGTGGCGCGTCTAGTCGGCAGGCACCGGATATTTTGCAAAAGGTTGTTTGGAATAAAAGGACGCAGATAGAGCGTAAAAACCGGCTTTTCGTTTCAATGCCGGACGGCATTTCCACTGCAATCCGGCGTAGGCGGACTGTAGCCCGTCGCTTTTTCTCCGCTTTAGAACCGAGTTTTTGCACTCCCTCCGTTCGCCGCATTTTTTCGAAGCCGGTATTCTTCGCGGTTTGCCGTGCAGCACAATTCCGCATGGCGATATTTCCATTCTGTCATGCAAAGCCCTGTCTTTGCCGCCTCTGATACCGTATCCATAGAGTTTTTCAGCGGCATTCTCGCTGGGCTTGGGCGGTACGGTAAAGCGCACAAATATTTGCAAAATCAGCTTCCGCCTGCAGGACTGGATACTGCTGTGCGTGTGTGCTGCCGTATTCATGTACAAGATTGTAAAGTTCGTACGATAATTGGACTCAATGATTTTTTTCTTTCCCTATACCGACTCTGCGACGGACAAAAAGGCGCCGCAGTGAAACATCTTTAGTTGACGACAGAGCTCGGCTCCTTTGTGCTGCAATGCGGTGTTTCTGGCTGCGGCAAAAGATTTTGGTGCCGCGCTTCCGCCCCTTTCGCATGACGAAGCCGAAAACCGCGCAAAGGAGACTGCCGAAAAACTCGGCGTTAAGCTCGGCGACTTTATGATGCCGATCCGCATGGCGGTAACGGGAAGCCGCATCAGTCCGCCTCTTATCGGCTCAATTTTGATTTTAGGCGTACCGCGTTCACTGGAGCGCATAGAGCGTACGCTTGCGGCTTTGTAGAACAGCTGCGGGCGGGCGCGGGCTGCATAGAACGAGGTTTGAAAGACTTAACGGCGTCCCGTCCGCGTGAGTTTTGTCGGGCGGTTACTACTTTTTGTAAAAGATTTAACCAGGTATCACCCGCCGCACGTTTTGCCTTCAGACAAAACGTGCAGGAAATGGAGTTTTGTCTGTGCGTCTCCTTCGTATACCACGTGTTAAATGATCTGTCATTGGACAACACAACACCCCCTCCGCCCACTAAAAAAACGCCGCCGTATATTTTTGACTGTTCATACGCTCCTCGCTTCTGTGATATATGGACAGTATCGGCGGAAACAGGGCTGACCGCAGAGGACTCGAACAGCAAAGGAATGACGAGATGATGAAAATGAAGGGGGATGGGCTTCGGAGAGTAACAAGCGGAAAATGGAGTGAGGGGGCGGTTTTTAGTTTTCTTAAAAGATTTAACGGATGCCGCCCTCCATCCTTTTTCAGAGCGGCAGAATATGCGGGAAACAGACATTTGTTTATGCGTCGTCATCGTGTGTTGTGTATTAAACAATCTGCCATTAGAAAATACGACTTCCTCTCCGCCCCCGCAAAAACGCTGCATTTCCGATAGAAGCTTTCCCAAAACTCCGTTGTCTCGTCCAGACTGCACTTCCGCCCGCACGGGTTTGTCGGAACAAAACTCTCGGAAGACGCTGTTTTACAAGGTTCGGCTCCACATAAAAAGCGTATTCGCGCAACGATAAGGTATGCTGACTATTGCCGCCGCTCTGAAAGTCCGTTGTGTCGTTCAGACTGCATTACAACCATCCGTCTGCCGCCTCTAAAACTCCATTTTCTTTGCGAGCATATCCACATTCCTCGAGGGGTGTGAATATGCTCGTCGCGGGCGGCAACACAATTTCGTCTTCCAATTCTCGTTTTTACCGCCCACCCGCTAATTACGCATTCCTAATTGCCCATTATACCCTAAATTTCCCCACCTCCGCGGCAGTCGCATCAATACTTTGTTTATTCGTCTGGGTGATGTCGTTTACTTCCTGTACTGCGTTTGTTATCTGTACGGCGCCGGAAGCCATTTCGTGCATACTGTTGGCGATTGAGTCGGACATTTTGCCAAGTCGTTTTATTTCCGCGGCGACGAGATTGCTGTTCGACAACATTTCCTGCGAACTTTTCTTTACTTCGTGCGTCATTTCTTCAATATCCCGCATAGACTGGGCAATGTGCTCTGACGCGCTGCTTTGTTCGCGCATATTGCCGACGATGTGCTGTTCCTGCGCCTCCGTCCGCTCTGCAAGGCGGAAAATATCGTCAAAGCGGTGAGCTGCCGACAGCGCCGCGTCATTCACCTTTTCGATTTTGCCTTTGAGTTCCCGCAGTATCGCCGTAATATTTTTACCCTGTGCGCCGGATTCTTCAGCAAGCGTGCGGATTTCTCCCGCAACTACGGCAAAGCCCTTGCCCGCTTCCCCTGCGTGAGCCGCCTCAATCGCAGCATTCATTGCAAGCAAATTTGTCTGTGCCGCAATATTTTCAATAACAACGCTCGTATCAAGCAGGATTTCAGAACTTTCAGCAACCGACTTACTCAATTCAACCGTTTCGGCGATTATCTTTTTTCCTTCGCCGGTAGCGCAATTCAATTCCTTGAGCGTCTGCAAATTCTTTTCGACGGTAGCGACGACTGATTGAATGTTCAAAACCATCTGTTTGACCGAACTCGATGAATCTTCAACGCTTTTTGCCTGCACTGCAACGTGTCCGTCAACATTGCCGATTGTCTGGGACATAACTTGCAGCGACGAGCCGATTGCAACGATGCTTGCTGAATGCGTCTGCATTTGCTTTTTAATGCCGTCAATATTTGTGCTGATTTCATATACTGAACTTGCCGTTTGCGTCATATTGCTTGCAAGTTCGTCGCCGACCTGCCGCATGGTTCCCGAATTCTTGCCGATTGATTTAATGACTGCGCCGATTTTTCCAATCGTCTGATTAAAATACAACGCCAAGTCGGTAATTTCGTCGTTTCCTGTTACCGGAAGCCGCACTGTCAAGTCTCCATTGCCATGCGCAATATTTTTGAGCAAATCAACCGTTGTGCGGATGGGCCGTATTATCAGCCGCGCAAGAATAAAGACGACGATGATTGCGATAAGCACAATGACTATGCCGACGCTCAACATTGAAATTCTGAGCGCGTTTATCGTTCCCATAAATTCGTTGACCGGAGCGCAGATAATTAAATTCCAGCGGGCGGTTTTGAGTTCTGCATGCGCGCCGATTTTTTTAACGCCGTAATATTCGTAAAAACCGGTCTCCGTTTCTTTTTTTTCGATTGCAAGTTTTTCAAACGCTGCCGTAGATACCATGGACGGGTCTGTTTTAGCCTGCTCGATATTGTTGCGCATTTGCCGCACCAGTTCGTGGTTTTTGTGCGCGATAATCGTTCCCGTCTTTCCCATAATGAATGCGTAGCCGGTTTTGCCGACTACAACGTCGTCTATTTGGTCGGAAAGCCATTCGCCTGAAATAGTCGCCGTAAGAATTCCTTTAAGTTGTTTGTTGCTGTCATAAATCGGAACGCAGATAATCTGCACCAGTTTTTGAAGCCATGCCGAAACAAGCGGTTCAGAAAAAAAGATGGAGCCGTTTTTCGCTTCGTTGAACCATTCGCGGTCGGTTACCGAATATTCGCCTTTCGGTGTATGACTTATGCCCTCAAGCGTCGTGAATGAAAGTTCTTCGATACTCTGATTGATTGCCGCTTCCCGCTCAAGCCGCGCGATTTTTGCCGCCATCGGAATATCGTCGTTGATAATCGTCGGAAGGCGAGCAATGTCCTGCATAAATTGCAGGAAAATCTCGACCCGTGCGTCTATGGTGTCGCTCACTTCGTCAGCCTTGTCGATAAGGTGCGCCGTAATCTTTTCCGTTACCGCAAGCCGCGCAGTACGTAACGCAATAACGCCCTGAATGACCGCTCCGGATATCATCAAGGAGCCGAACACGATGATGAGTTTGTTTTTCAGAGAAAAACGCTTTTTCATTTATGACCTCCACTCGCAGAATTGGATTTGCCCCTCGTAAAGGAGCAGTTCTGCCCTTAAAAAATAAACCGATGCTCTTTCCGATACACTCCGAACGCTGTTGTCAGCCGTTTAACCCATCTCTTGCCTGTAAAAGTTTTTTTCACCTCTCCTTATTTTTATTTTATGCCGACTGGAAAAGCCTTTTGCAGTCGGTTTTACCATATCGAACGCCTCAGATATTCGTCCGCCGTTTCCCATGCGCTTTTGCACGCGCAATGAGATTTTAATTTGCAAACCGATGAGAAAAGTCTGTATATGTTATAGGAAATAAAATGAATAACCGCGCGCCCGAAGCGCATTAAAGCGCCTCGGCTTGTTCGGGGGGGGGGGGGGGGGTAAGAATTCATGCATATGTATTAACGCTCCTCTTACTCTCCGCAATTGGCGCAATTCTATATCCTGTTTTGAAATCCGGCAATTATTATTTTCCAAAATAACAGAAATTTATTGCTTTATTGATAAATATTTTTGGAGAAGGCGGCGGGCAGTAAAGGGCATTTGAAAGGCGCAGCAGACTTCTTGCCCGTCCGAGAATATCTGCACTCTTAAAGGAGTGTAGATATTCTCGCAATAAAAGGGAAGTCGGAGAAGGGGCTGCCGTGTTTTGGACGACGGGCTGGCGGCAAGCGAGTATGAAACGGAGTTATAAGTTTCGCGGCGTCTCTGCGGGCAGCAGGCAGCCTTATCACGGGAGCCGGCGCGGCACATTCGCTCCGACGGCTTCTTGAAAATCAGTTTGTACCTGCTTAAAATTTTTTAAAAACTAAGAACTCATCGCCGCGGTTGCCGAAAATGCGCCTTCATCTACGAATAAAACAATATGAGGAAGTGCATTTTGTTTTTTATGCTCGCGGCAGCAGGCGGAAGCACTGTCGAAGCGCGCGGAAAAAGTTTCATCTCCGATGAGCAGCAAACGTCTGCCTTGACCGTCATGCTGCCAAAGCGCTTCGACCTTGTTGTCGGCGGAAATATTAAAACAGGCGGCAAAGTTGAAGCGTATTCGGCAAACATCGGTGCGCGTTTTTTATTCCGTGAGGCGGAAATAAAGGCAGCGTATACAATTCCTGAAACGCGCTTTTCTAGTCGCCCTGACTATCAAAATCCGGTGTTTGGGCTGCGGCTTTCGCTCAAAGAAGCAGCGGGCGTTCCCCTTGAACTAAAAGGCGGCAATTTGACGCTCGGCGGCAGTTTCCGACGGCTTAAAAATCCGCGGTTGACGGAAAATGCGTATGCGCTGGGACAGGCGTCGTATGCGGCGGCTGGACTGGAGATTTTTTTGCCGGCGTTCTCTGCGGCGCAAAAACCGTATGGCGTCGGTGCGGACGTGCGCGTCAAAGGCAAAAGCGCTTTCAAGGACTTTGGTACGGCGTTGTTTTATGGGGAAAACGGTGTATTCGCGGCTTCGAGTTGTCTAAACTTTCGTATCGGAGGACAGAATTCCGCAGGTTTTTCGTTTACCGCTGCGCAGACGGCAAAAAAACGGAGCAGAGTTCTTCGTTTCGGCGACGATATTTTCGATTCTTCCGGCAGAAAATGGAATTTTTGCGTGCAGTCCACCTTCCAGTCATCTTTTTACCGTGCATCTGCCTCCGTCTGCGTTTTTGAAGGCGTAAAAGGCGATTGGATGCCGGCGTTCACGTTTGAAAACGGCGTAAAGGTCAGATTTTTTACACTGAATACCGGAGCATTTTACGCACCGCGTAAAGACACTGTAAGCGCGTCGCTTGTAAAACAGCGGACAATCGCGCAATTCAAGGTGAATCCGCAGGCTTCGTTTTATTTTTTCGACGATTCCGTCCGCATAAAAACCGGCGCGCTGCTCCTGCTGGAAGAAAAACGGAAAACGGCGCGCACAAACATATTGACTGCAAAGGCCGGCTTGGGAGGCGGAATTGACATTGATAAAACGTCCGTACGCGTACATTTTAAAGTGGAGAATTGCGTTTTATCGAGCGGGGCGCGTGCGTTTTGGGAGCGCGGAATTCCCGTCCTGAATCAAAAAATATTTGACGGCGCCTTTTACACGGTAAGCGCCTCGTTTTCTCAAAAATCGGGACTAAAGCCCTTTTGCCTTGCCTCCTGCGTCTTTTCTCCCAAATACGGCAGTATTTCCGAAACAGCGCAGTACAATGCAGCGGCTTCGATACGCATTCCGGCGGCAACCGTGTATGCGCCCTCCGTATATTTGGGGGCCGGCGGCTCCGTAAAAACGCGCGGCGGCGCGCTCGCTCCGTCATCCGTAAAGGCGCAGGCGATATTAACATGGAAAACCCGCGGCATGACTGTCAGCGGCAGCGCGAGATTGACGTATGAGTTTCGGTAGGAAATCGGAGGTGAGGAGCAGCAGTGAGCGGTTATTACGTGGTTTGCAGATTTAGCGCTGCATTGTTCATCTGCGTTTTGCTGGAGGGCAAAAATGTACTGTAGATGGAGTTTTGTCTGTGCGTTTTCTTTAGTACGCTGCGTGTTAAACAGACTGTCATTAGGAAATAAAAACTTCTCCGCCGCCTTATAAACACGCCGCCGGAAAATGCGTCGTTCCCGAATTGTGTTCCCCTGCGAGAACTCTGTTATGTCAGTCAAATACCGTTCTTGCCGCCCGCTCCTTCCAACAATTTCCCCCTTACAAACTCCTAATTCCTCCTCCCTGCTACTTATTTTGCCTCATCATAAAATTTTTTAAGCGAGGGGAACTCCGCGCATAAAATCTCTAACAGTAATTCTTTATTTCTGAATATCCCCGCGTCCGGAAGTTCATCGGGGGAACAGGTGCAAATCGGCTTTAGCTTTGCAAGGAGTGCCGTTATATACTCATGCGTAAATTCAAGATTTTTAAGGCGAAGAATTTTAGCGTATTCGGTTTTCTTCGGTTCTTCTTCAGCAAGCCACAGCGGTTCCGTCTCGCGTTCCCCTTTCCGTTTGCCTACAATCGTAATTCCGATGTCTTTGTGCGGTTCCAGTCCGCTGAATCTGATAATTTGTTCGGCAAGTTCGATAATTTTTATGCGCTCGCCCATGTCAAGCAAATACGACTCGCCGTTTTTGCCGACGCCGCCGGTTTGCAGGACGAGTGAACAAGCTTCTGGAATGGTCATAAAATACCGCTCCATGTCGGGAGAGGTAACGGTAACCGGCCCGCCGTTTTTTATTTGCTCCATAAAAAGGGGAAGAATCGAGCCGCGCGACCCTAAAACGTTGCCGAACCTGACGAACATAAAGTTTGCCGAATCTGACGCCGTCCGCGCTGCGTCGAGAACAAGTTTTTCCGACAAAAGTTTACTCACGCCGTACACGCTGACCGGCTCCACTGCCTTGTCCGTCGAAATAAGCACGAAGCGCTTTACCCCATGCCGCGCCGCCGCATCAAGCAGGTTTTGCGTACCGAATACATTGTTTGCGACTGCCGCAACCGGATTTTCTTCCATCATGGGGACGTGTTTGTATGCGGCGCAGTGGAAAATCACATCGCAGCGCGTCCGCCCGATTATATAGTCAACGTACGCCCTGTCCGCCATGTCCCCGATAATCGGCACAACGCTTGCTTTTTCACCTACGCCTTCTGACTGTAAAAGTCTCAGTTCCCGGTCAATCTGATATATTGAATTTTCGCCGTGTCCAAAAAGATAGAGCCGCTCCGCGCCGCCGGATAAAAGCTGCCGTGAAAGTTCCGAGCCGATTGAGCCGCCTGCTCCCGTTATTAGAACTCGTTTTCCGCGAAGATAGGCAAGACTTTCCTTAAGAGGAATGGTAACTGGAGTGCGCCCCAGAATGTCGAGCGGGTCGATTTCCCGAATCTGAACGAAACGCGCCGTCCCGTTGACGACCTGCGATATGCCCGGCAGGATTTTTATACGCAAAAAGCCGCTTTTTTTCAGCGACTCGTAGATTTCACGGATGCGCTCGACCGGCGCGCTTGGAATGGCAATAATCGCTTCGTCATCTTCCGTTGGACGGAAAATCGAAGCAAGATTATCAATTGTTCCCAACACCGGAACGCCGTCAATTTTTGTTCCGATGAGCGCCTTGTCGTCGTCCAAAAACGCCGTTACCGTCCCGAAAATACGCTTGCGCTTGATATCCGCAGCAATCGTATGCCCCGCGAACCCCGCCCCGATAATGTATAGCCGTTTCCCGCTTTTTTCTATCATGGCGGAACTATAGCACGAAATTTAGCGGTTTTTCAATTCGGAGCGGCAGATGAAATGGGGGACAACTCATGTTTCATCTTCTGCCCTGGGGGCACGGCAATTCTCCGCCGTTCTATAAACGCTCCGCCGCAAAACATACGTTTCCGACGACAACTCTCCCGAACTCCATTTTACTGCGAGATTATCCACGCTCTGCAAAGAGTATGAACAATCCCGCGCGGGCGGGAACTCCGTTATGTCAGTCAAACAGCCGTTTTACCGCCCGCATTAAGCATTACGCATTCCCAATTACACATTATCCATTCCCCCCTTCTGCCGTCAGCGTCAAACTGGACGCGTGCGCAGCAAGGCAACCGGCGTCGCAACAGTTTCCGTCCGCCTCTCTCTCTGATTGAATCAAACGCAGCGTCCTCATTCTTCAACTTCGTGCAGGAAGCCAGCCGTTTTTTTGCCTTCACAGAATACTGTGAAATCTTTTTGATGGCGCAGGCTTATTCAATATAATCCAGATATTTTATCATCGTGTTGGCGGAGCAGTCTATTTTCTGCGCTTTCAAATAATTATGAATCGAATAGGAATTAAAATCCCGCGAGTTAGAAACCGGCGCAAAATTCGTCAAGTTTTTGAAAACATCCTCTTTGCGGAGTTTTATTCAGTCCGCTTGCACAGTCGGTATAAATGCGTGTACCATTCGTCCGGATGACTATGAAAAAGATTGTTTGTATGTGTATTGCGGGATTGGCATTTATGCTTGCGTCGTGCGGCAGTGCGCTGCTTGTACAAGGTACGGCGGACGGGAATATTGCGTTTGAATATTCGGCTGTGTGCGGCAAAGAGTTGATGACGGCGATTGCGTCCATTTCCAGCAGCGGGGACGGCGCAGTATTCGACGCGGATAAGATTCGAGACGCGTTGTCGCTTGCAAAATTAGCGAAAATAAAAGTAGCGGTGCCGAAAAGCGACCGGCTGTATCTTGCGGCGGAATGTTCCCGAAACGGCGAAGATTCCGTTTCAAAATCAAAAATTGCTGAAAACAGCACTGCGGACGGCGTTACGCTTTCGCTTACCCCAGAAACGCTGCATGCCTTGTATGCCGAACTGCCGACGGAATTTCAGTCTTACATCGATTTGTTTATGGCGCCGGTTTTTACAGGCGAAGACATGAGCGACACCGACTATCTGGACTTGCTTGCCGCTGTCTACGGCAAACCTCTTGCCGATGAATTTGGAAACGCTGTTTTGACAATCACGCTGCAAAACGGCGCGGCAAAACAAGCGCATAAAGTCCGGCTGACAAAACTCCTGAACCTAAAAGAGCCGATGATTTTGCGGCTGCCGAATATTGCGGGATAAAGGCGGACTGCGAAATAAAAGGACTGCCGGTACGACGGATGTTTTGTTTTACACACTGCGCGAAATGTCTTGTGCCTGAGCGGTGCGTGTGCCGGCGCGTCTCCGAAATAAAACCTTCTCTTTTTAATGAGTGTGCTGTTTATTTACCGAGCATGTTTTCTATCGTCAGGTAATCTGCGGCCGTACGCATTCTTTTCGTGAAAACGCGGTTAACCGAAACGAAAACGCCTCTACGCAGGCAGTTGTCTTGCCCGCGTGCAGTGCATGTTTCGGTGCGCCCTCAAAATAAAGCGTCGCTCATTACGCGAGCGTCGCTCATTCAACGAATGCGTTTTCTGCCGTCCGAAAATCCGCACCGTATACTGCATTATCCGTGCGACAGCCGCCGCCAAGTGAAACGAAAACTTCCTCCGTCCCCCTCCCTTTTTTCGCTTTGTTAGTTCAGTATTTCGGATATTAAGTCATAATTTTGGATTGCGGGCGGAAAAATTCCTGTTTTATAATTCGTACAGGCGGAACGAATATTCCGCGAAAACTTTTACGTACGGAGGTTCTTATGAAAAGGATTTTTATTATTTTGACGGCAGCAGCGGCATTTGCAGTCAACGTTACCGGCTGTGCAAAAAAAGGTGCGCAGTCGTCCGCAGGCAGCGGAGCCGGTTCGCTCATTATTTACAGTCCGCTTACGGAATCGATGATAACGTCGATGATTGCAGTGTTTGAAAAGGACACAGGTATTAAAACCGAATGTCTTGCGATGGGCACCGGCGACGCCTTAAAGCGCATTGAAACGGAATCCGCTTCTCCGCAGGCGGATATTTTGTGGTCGGGCACTATCGGCACGGTAAAAAGCAAAGCCAAGTTTTTTGCGGACTACACGTGCGCTCACGAGGACGCCTTTTACAGTCAATATAAGAATACGGAAGGAAACTTGACGCGCTTTGATACAATTCCGTCGGTGCTGATGGTCAACAAAAATCTCATCGGCGATATTAAAATCGAAGGTTACGAGGACTTGCTCAATCCGGTGCTCAAAGGAAAAATTGCGTTTGCTGACCCGCAGGCGTCTTCTTCGTCTTTTGAGCATATCGTAAACATTTTGTATGCAATGGGTTCAGGTAATCCCGATAACGGCTGGGACTTTATGCGCCGCTTTGCCAAGCAGTTGGACGGCAAACTGTTGGGCGGCTCATCTGCTGTGTATAAGGGCGTTGCCGACGGCGAATACACGGTCGGGCTGACGTTTGAGCAGGGTGCGGCGCAGTACGTGGGTGCAGGCGCGCCGGTTGAAGCCGTCTACATGAAAGAGGGCGTTATTTTCCGCGGCGACGGCGTATACATCATCAAAAACTGCCCAAATGAAAAGAACGCGCAAAAATTCGTCGATTGGCTCACGAGCAAGGAGATTCAAACGCTTATGAACAGTACGCAGTACCGGAGGACTATCCGCACTGATGTCCCGGCAACCGACGCGATGGCTTCAATGGACTCAATTAACGTCATCGAAGACGACGAAGCCTATTCTTCCGCGCATAAAGCGGAGTGGATAGGCAAGTTTAAGGATATTTTTACGGAATGACGGCAGTCGCGGCAGGTGCGGCGGGCGTTGTTACTGTGTGTGAAAGATAATGAGAGGTTTCGCCCGCCACAGCGGCGGCTTGACCGGAGTGCAATGCAGACAGGCGGCATAAAGAGAGCGGCTACGAAAGTGCATTTTATAAATTTGAGGAGGTTCTTATGAAAAGGATTTTTATTATTTTGGCAGCGGCGGCCTTTACAGTCAGTTTTGCCAGCTGCGCAAAAAAGGCGGACGGGAATAAAGGTTCCGCTGGTAATGAAGTGATTATTTACAGTCCGCTTCCGCAGGCAATGATTACGTCAATGCTCTCGAAGTTTGAGGCGGACACCGGCATTAAAACCGAGTGTCTTGCGATGGGCACCGGCGACGCGCTCAAGCGCATTGAGACGGAGGCTGCCTCGCCGCAGGCGGACATCTTGTGGGCGGGCACCATCGGGCTGGTTAAGGACAAGGCGCGTTTTTTTGCCGACTACACGTGCGCCAACGAGGATGCGTTTTATCCGCAGTACAAAAATGTCGAAGGCAATTTGACGCGCTTCAATACGATTCCCGAAATCATCATGATTAACAAGAATCTCATCGGCGATATAAAAATTAAAGGCTATGCTGACTTGCTCAATCCTGCGCTCAAAGGAAGAATTGCGTTTGCCGACCCGCAGGCGGCGTCTACGTCGTTTGAGCATATTGTCAATATGCTTTACGCGATGGGCGGCGAACATCCCGATAATGGCTGGGACTTTGTGAGACAGTTTGCAAAGCAGCTTGACGGAAAACTTTTAGGCGGATCGTCTGCGGTGTACAAGGGCGTTGCCGACGGCGAATATGCGGTAGGGCTGACCTTTGAACAGGCGGCTCTGCAATACGTTGCGGCAGGCGCGCCGGTTGAAGTCGTTTATATGGAAGAAGGCGTTATTTTCCGTGGCGACGGCGTGTATATTATCAAAAATTGCCCGAACGAAAAGAACGCGCAAGTCTTTGTCGATTGGCTCACCAGCAAGGACGTACAAGCGTTTATGAACGGAACGCAGTTTAGACGGGCAATCCGAAACGACATTCCGCCGTCCGACACGATTCCGCCGATGGCAAGCCTCCGCATTATCGAAGACGATGAAGCCTATTCTTCCGCGCATAAAGCAGAGTGGATAGGAAAGTTTAAGGATATTTTTACGGAATGAGTGCGGGCGAGGCGGGCGGTATAATGAGCCGCCGAGAAAAGAATGGATTGTCCGCCCGCTTCGAGTTTTGCATGAGCAAAACTCGCTAGCTGGTCTTTGGGCTACGTGTGGGCGTGCTAAAGGAAAGGGGCAGGCGGGATAATAGGCCGCCGAGAAAAAAAATAGTTCGTCCGCCTGCCTCAAGTTTTGCTTGCCGCAAAACTTGCAAGAAGAGACTTAGCAGACGCGGAGAGGATAAACGACTTTGCGTCTATATGAGGATTTTCCCTCTTCCTAAACAAAACAGAGTTTTAAGGGACTATTTCTTAAAAAGGAGTTTTTATGAGCGTATCAATTACTATTGATCATGTAAAAAAAGCGTACAGCGACAATCCCGATAATCCGATTATTCCCGATTTATCGGCGAAAATCAAAAACGGGGAGTTCTTTACGCTTTTGGGACCGTCCGGCTGCGGGAAGACGACGCTTTTACGCATGATTGCCGGATTCAACAGTATTGAAGGCGGCACGATCGCGTTCGATACGAATGTTATCAACGATATTCCGGCGCATAAGCGCAACATCGGCATGGTTTTCCAAAGTTATGCAGTCTTTCCGCATTTGACGGTGCGTAAAAACGTCGAATACGGCTTAAAAATCCGAAAACTTCCGGCAAGCGAAATTAAAACCCGCGTCGATAAGGTTTTGGATGCGGTCAAGATTGCCGAATATCAAGACCGGCTTCCCGAACGACTTTCCGGCGGCCAGCAGCAGCGCGTCGCCCTTGCCCGTGCAATCGTCATTCACCCGCAGGTGTTGCTGATGGACGAACCGCTTTCAAATCTTGACGCAAAGCTGCGCATCGAAATGCGGAGCGCAATCCGCGACGTGCAAAAGCAAATCGGCATTACGACCGTTTACGTTACGCACGACCAAGAAGAAGCGCTTGCCGTCTCCGACCGCATTGCGGTGATGAAAGACGGGCATATTCAGCAAATCGGCACGCCGCAGGAGATTTACGCGCGTCCGTACAATGCGTTCGTTTCGACCTTTATCGGGCACTCGAACTTGTTCTACGGCACGATTAAAAAGGGCGCGGACGTTTCAATCGTCTTTTCCGGCGGCTATGAAATCCCGATGAAAAACCTTTCCGACTCCGTACAGGACGGGCAAAAAGTCGTCGTTTCCATTCGGCCTGAGGAATTTGCGCCTTCCGATACAGGATTTCACTGTACGGTTGCCGACTCGACCTTTCTTGGAAAGTACACGAACTATTTTTTGGACTTTCCTGCGGGAATCTGCGTCGAAAATCAGCCGAGCATCGAATTTTCACAGGACTTGGGACACGCCGAGCACGTTTTCCGTTCCGGAGACGCGCTGTGCTTAAAGCCGAATGCAGCAAAAATCAACGTCTTTACGGAAGATATGGAACACAGTTTGATAAAAGGAGCGGAACGTTTTGGGCAAGATTAAGTACAAATTCGACTTTTGGCGGATTATCACGATATGCGTGATTGGAAGTTTTGCGCTTTTTTTGATTTATCCGCTATTTACGCTGTTTATAAACGGCTTCCGCGACACGGAAACAAATGCGTGGACGCTTTCAAACTACGCGCGTTTTTTTTCGCGCAAGTATTATTCGTCCGCGCTCATCCATTCGTTTAAGCTGACGTTCAGCGTTACGTTTTTTGCCGTCCTCATCGGGCTTCCGCTTGCGTATTTTATGTCGTTTTACAAAATTCGCGGCAAGGCAATTCTCGAAATTATGATTATCGTTTCTATGATGAGTCCGAACTTTATCGGCGCGTATTCGTGGATTTTAATGCTGGGACGGAGCGGACTGGTAACGCAGTTTTTCAAAAATACGCTCGGCATTACGCTGCCGTCTATTTACGGTTTTCCGGGAATGCTGCTCGTGTTTTCGCTCAAACTCTATCCGTTCATTTATATGTACGTTTCAGGCGCGCTCAAAAAAATCGACGTTGCGCTGAGCGAAGCTGCAGAAAGTCTTGGCTGCCACGGAATCAAAAAGATTTTTACGGTCATTATGCCGCTCGTAACGCCGACGGTTATTGCCGGAGCGCTTTTGGTTTTTATGAACTGCATGGCGGACTTCGGCACTCCTGCGCTTATCGGCGAAGGCTACAACGTCATGCCGACGATGGTCTATTCGGAATTTGTAGGAGAAAGCGGCGGTTCTGCAAACTTTGCGGCAAGCATGGCGACAATAATGGTCGTCATAACGACGGCGTTCTTTTTACTGCAAAAGTGGTACGTGAATACCAAGTCTTTTACGATGAGCTCGGTGCGCCCGATAAAGCCGGTCAAAGCGGGCGGAATCCGCGGCGTTTTGATGCACGTCTACATTTATCTGCTCGCCTGCCTTTCGGTTATTCCGCAATGCGTGGTCATTTGGACATCGTTCCGGAAAACGCATTTGCAGGTGTTTGTCAAAGGTTATTCGTTTGACAGTTACCGGAGCGTGTTCGGCAAGGCGGTTTCATCAATCGTCAACACGTACGTGTATGGTTTTGCAGCAATTTTGATCATCATTTTGATTGGAATGCTGGTCGCCTACCTTTCAGTCAGGCGGAAGTCGTGGCTGACAAACCTTATCGACACGGCGGCAATGTTCCCGTATATCGTGCCGGGGTCAGTGTTGGGTATTACGCTGTTGATTGCGTTCAATCACGGCGCGGTGATTTTGTCTGGAACGGCGGCAATTATCGTCGTCTCGCTCGTAATTCGGCGCATGGCGTATACGCTGCGCTCAAGTTCGGCGATTTTGTACCAAATAAGTCCGAGCATGGAAGAAGCATCCATCAGTTTGGGCGACTCGCCGGCAAAGTCGTTCTTTAAGGTTACCGCGCAGATGATGATGCCGGGCGTTCTTTCCGGCGCGATTTTAAGCTGGATAACGCTCATCAACGAGTTGAGTTCGTCCGTCATGCTCTACACAGCGCGTACGCGAACCATGTCCGTCGCCATCTACAACGAAGTTATCCGCGCAAGTTACGGCACCGCCGCCGCGCTCGCTTCCATCCTTACGCTGACGACCGTCCTTTCGCTGTTGATTTTCTTTAAGTTGTCAGGAAGTAAAGACGTTACGATGTAAGGTGCTGACGGCAGAAGGGGGAATGGATAATTTGTAATTGGGAATGCGTAATGCGTAATGCGGGCGGTAAAACGATGTTTGACAGACATAACGGGGTTCCCGCCCGCGCGGGATTGTTCACACTCCTTGCAGAGCGTGGATAATCTCGCAGTAAAATAGACTTTTGCGGGCGGTGAGAACGGCGTTTGAAAGACACAACTGCGTTCCCGTCCGCACGAGATTATCCACACCCCACAGGGCAATGGAATTGGGCGGACGGCAACGCTCGCCCTCAACACCGTTTTATGTAAGTTTGTCGTATGCAAACTTGAAGCCGACAGAAAATCTAGCAAAATCTTTTAAAACCTGTTGTTTCTGTCGGCAGCGGACAGCAAACTAGATTGTGTCTGTAAAACCCCTTTAATCTGTCCGCCGTGCTGTATGCAGCACCTTTCAGATGTTTTTTTTCACAAAGTTTTCCTGTAAGGAAAACTTGAAGCGGACAGCAAACTAAATTGTATCTGTAAGACCCGTGTAATCTGTCCGCCCCTCCCTTTATAAAATTTAAAATTAAGTTTATTATCCGCTTAACTTACTCCACAGGGGAGGCGCATGACCAATCACGTTGATATTTTGGATTCGACGCTTAGGGACGGGGCGCAGGGAGAGGGAATAAGTTTTTCCGTTCAAGACAAAATCAATATGTGCCGCACGCTTGACGAGTTGGGCGTTGCATTTATCGAAGCGGGCAATCCATCCGCAAATCCCAAAGACATGGAATTCTTTCAGGAAATGAAAAAAATTCCGCTGAACATTTCAAAACTGTGCGCATTTGGCTCGACACGACGAAAAAACGTTAAATGCGGCGAAGACGCAAATATCCTTAACCTGCTGGCGGCGGGAACCGAATGGGTCGTCGTGTTTGGGAAGTCGTGGAAGTTTCAGGCGACGGAGATTGTCGGCGCCGCGCCGGAAGAAAATCTTTCGATGATTGCAGAGACGTGCGCCTTTCTCAAAAGCGAGGGGCGGCGCGTCATCTACGACGCGGAACATTTTTTTACCGGCTTTGCAGATGACCGCGATTACGCGCTCCGTTCGCTTGAACACGCAGCGCAGGGCGGTGCGGAAGTTCTTACGCTCTGCGAAACGAAAGGCGGCGCTCTTATCAACGAATGTAAAACCGCCGTCTCCGCTGTCGTCAATCACTTTCCCGGCAGCACAATCGGCATTCACACGCACAATGACTCAGGGCTTGCCGTTGCAAATTCGCTTGTCGCTGTAGAAGCGGGGGCGCGCCACGTGCAGGGAACCCTGCTTGGATTCGGAGAGCGAACCGGCAACGCGAACCTTTCCTGTATTATTCCTGACTTGCAGTTGAAAATGGGATTTTCGTGCATTAAACCGGAAAATCTTTCGTCCCTCACGTCGATTGCAAAACGAGCGGCCGAAATTACAAACATCGTCCTTGACCCGCAGCTGCCTTTTGTCGGCGCCAATGCCTTTAGTCACAAAGCGGGAATGCATATTGACGCTGTGTTGAAAAATCCCAATGCGTATGAACACATTGCGCCTGCGGCAGTCGGCAATGCCCGCGTGTTCCTTATGAGCGAAGTTGCAGGCCGCTCGACCGTCATCGAGAAGATTCAAAAAATAGATTCGACGATAAAAAAAGATAGTCCCGTCGTTGCAGAGATTATGAATGAAATGAAGCGGCTGGAATTTGAAGGCTATCAGTTTGAAGGCGCTGACGGCAGTTTTGAATTGCTTGCGCGAAAGCTCATCGGACGCTACCAGCCGTTTTTTACGCTGCACTATTACCAAACGAACGGCGTAAATCCGCGTCCCGAAGCAGGCGTCAATTCCTGTGCGCAGATAAAGGTCGAAGTTGACGGGCAAATCGAAGTTACCGCAGGCGAAGGCGACGGTCCCGTAAATGCGCTCGACATTGCGCTCAGAAAAGCGCTTGAACGATTTTACCCCGCTGTTTCAAAAATCCGCCTCACCGACTACAAAGTGCGCGTCCTCGACGGAAAATCCGCAACCGCAAGCCGCGTCCGCGTCATCATCGAGAGTACCGACGGCAAAAGCCTGTGGACGACCGTCGGCGTGTCCTGTGACCTCATGGAAGCCTCGTGGCTCGCCTTGTGCGACTCGTTTGAGTACAAACTCATCAAAGATATCGAAAAACACCTGCATGCAGACCGGTAGTGCACTTTTTCAGCGGCTGACTGCACATGCGGGCTTTCAAACACGCCTGTGGACAACGGCCGGCGGCAACTGCCGCTGCCCCTCTGATGGAAGAAACAGATTTTGAAAGATTGGGCTGAGTTGTTGTCGGCTTGTCAAGAAGCCCCGCCAAATGTTCGCACGAGTCGAACTTATACGTCGTGCTCTGCACAATCGGCAGCGCGCACGGCTGTTCGTTCTTTGGTTCATATCCTGCATGCAGGCATTTTGTTTCAATATTCATAAAAACCTTCCTTAAAATTCTCTGCTGTGGAGCATAACATATTCCAATTCGGAATTAGGGATGCGTAATGCGGAATTAACAGCCGTCCGCCCATTCCTAATTATGCATTAATTCTTCCCCTTAAACCGGCTAGCCTGCTGCAATTCCACGTAAAATAACAAATTACACGCACCAAAACTACACACACACAAACAGCCTTTACCAACAATGTAGTAAAGATTGTAGAAAAAAAACGAGTGGTGTTAGTTTCAGCGTTCATTACTAACCCCATTCGTAAGAAAGGGATTAGCCCCTGCAAAAGAAAGAACGCGACTTTTGCAGGGGCTTCTTTTTTTTGCCGTTTACGGCAAGGGGGTTAGAAAATGAAATACTTCAAAAAAACAATGACAGTGCAGGAAGTCAAAAAAGCATACCGCAAAGCGGCAATGGCATTACATCCTGACAAAGGCGGAAGCGTTCAGGCAATGCAGGAATTGAACACTGAGTTTGAAATTGCTTTTATGTTGGCGCAGAAATGCAATCCTGCACAATCCAAAACAGCAGGCGCAACTGAGACGGCAGCTAATTACCGTAGACAGTTTTACACCGCCAACGGCTGGCAAGGTTCTCGCTATGATAGAAAGTTGACAACAAAAGACATTGCGAAAATCATGCGCGAGTATGTTAAAAACGTCTACCCGACATATAGATTTTCAATCACTGCGACCGTTCGCTGTATTCGCATCTCATTGATGGAGTATCCCGTAGAACTGACTAACCGCGATATGCTGCGTCATTACTATTACACAGAACCTACTATCAGACATGACGGAGAGACGCAGGCGGATATTGAAAACTGGATAAATCACCGTCTGGAAACAGTTAATTGCGTACATACTTTTTTCCCTGCCGACACATGGCTCAATCCTATCATTGCCGCAGTGCTGCAGGACGTTGAAAACTTTATGAATTCCTATAACTACGACGACAGCGACGCAATGATTGATTATTTCCATTCAAACTTTTTTGGCACCGTGCAGATAGGCAAAAGCGACAAGCCTGCCAAGTTTGTAGAACGCACGGCGCGAATCACTCCAACAAAACAAACAAAATGCGCAAAAAGGATTTGTGCATAAACAAAACCCGCCGGAGCAATCCGGCGCATAAAGAGGTGGGGAAAATGACAAAAGGGGAATATCTGATAACACAAAGGGACAGACAAATGAAGATGGCAATACAAGCGCACCGCATACGCGATTATTCGGGCGCGAGAATGCACAGCAACATCGCAGACGGCTACCAGTCAAAACTTGAAAAGTCAACGATAGCCGAATTACGGGCGCACTATGAATAGAACGGTAACCAGCGGAGCCGAAGCGCTCAATTTTCTTGAAATAAACAACTGCATTTAAGGAGGCAGAAATGAATATTTTAGATGACGAAACAACCGAGCAGAAGAAAAAAAGAACGATTGAAGTTCCCATTCTTAAACAATTTCTCACACATCTAAATCAAGTTGTGTACACGAAAAACTTAGCGTTGCAGACAGCAAAGCGCAAGAAGCGCATTGCAAAACTGCAAGGCTATATAGCGGGCGTAAGAACATACCAAATGCTTATGGATAACGCAGGGCTTGCTGACATGGACACGCAAGAACGAGCCCGCCCATTTTTTACAGTGGATGAGAAAGACAATAATAGGTGCATCCTTAACCCGCAGGAAATAATAGAGGCAAACATAGCAGCGCAGGCGTTTATTCGTATGCCCGAATACCAAGCGTTCAAGAAAATGCGAGAGCGCGAAATTGAACGGGTTAAAACCGATTTGTTTTTCTATTTCAAAGAGGGGAGCGACTTGTATTGGTGCAAAGGGTGGTACAAAGCAGTGATACAAATTGATAACTGGATTGAACAATTACAGATACAAGTTAAGTGGTTAGAAGTGGAAAAGAGAGCAAAAGAAGAAATGTCATTTGAAAACATGGAGGCATAAAAATGGAATTTGACAAAAGCAGAGTGTACACCGCACTGAACGCGGATGAGTTGGAAGTTGGCAGCATGGTGATTGTTGCGGACTCATTACAGGTATTAAAGGACAAGGTAAGCAAATTCGCCCTTGACGAAGATTATGCAATCTGTATCGGAAACATATTACCTGAAACAGAGATACATCGTTTCAAGACCCCAATGGGAAACACATATCCCCTTGCCTATTTCATTTCCCCGCCGAAAAAGCCTGAATACAAACCGTTTTCAAGCTCAGTAACCGCGTACAAGACAATCGCCGCACACGGCGGATGGGTAAAACGAGGCAGGACTTATTACTTTGTAACAGGGCTCGACATTGGCTGTGGCGACGGCAATGAAATACAACTTCATGGATGTTGGTATCCGGCACGGTTCGTTTGTGAAAACTGCACCTTCGTCGATGACGGCACCCCCGTCGGTGAAAAAATCGAGGACGAAGAAGAATAATTTAATTGGAAATTGGAAATGCGTAGTTCGTAATTACGCTCTGCGCATTCCGCATTCACAATTGGCAGTCAGCGCAACACGGATATTAAGCGGGTTCAAGCCCCGTGCGCTGAAATAAAAATG
>CAUTOZ010000008.1:0-36407 GCA_963539635.1 uncultured Treponema sp. | reverse complement strand
CGTGCTATTTGCGCGATTTAGAACTCGTCGACCTGTTCGATAACTCTGTTATCGAACAGGTCTAATCTCTATTCTCCGCTGCCCAACAAATTTCGTTTGAACCTAGTTTTGCCGCATGATAAAACTCGCGCGGGCGGTAATTCCGCTGCGTCTTTCAAATACCTTTTTTCTCGTCTGGAAAAGTCCATTTTCCTCCAAACATATCCATAATAGCATGGTTGTGGATATGCTCGGGCAGACGGAAGTTCTGTTATGTCTTTTAAACACTCTTTTTACCGCCCGCCGTTCCCATGTAAAAAGATTCCGTTATTTTGACAACCTACGGTTTTATTTATAAAATGCGGCTTCATCTGACAGTTTGTAGGGCGGGAAAATGGCATACGTAAAAAATCTCTTCGATTCCAATTTTATTCAATATGCGAGTTATGTTATCCGCGACAGGGCGATTCCCGAACTCATTGACGGCTTTAAGCCTGTCCAGCGGCGCATTTTGCATACGCTTTTGGAAAATGATGACGGCAAATTCACCAAAGTTGCCAATGTTGTCGGCAAAGTCATGGCATATCACCCGCACGGAGACGCGTCCATTTATTCCGCGCTCGTAAATCTTGCGAATAAAGAGATTTTTATCGACAAGCAGGGGAACTTTGGCAATATGTACACGGGCGACAGCGCGTCGGCTCCCCGCTATATCGAGTGCCGTCTCCGTCCCGTTACCAAAGAAATCATCTACAATCCCAAAATCACGCAGTACGTGCCGAGCTACGACGGTCGGAGCAAAGAGCCGGTCGTGTTCCGCGCAAAGCTGCCGCTCGTCCTCATCACGGGCGCAGAGGGGATTGCGGTCGGCATGAGTACGCAGATTTTAAGCCACAATGTCCATGAAGTTATCGAAGCCGAAAAAGCGTGCCTGCGCGGCGAGCCGTTCCAACTTTTTCCCGATTTTCCGACCGGCGGGCTGATTGACTGCACGGAATACAAAGACGGACTGGGGAAAATCGTTGCGCGCGCCAAAATGGATACGAGCGACGATAAAAAAATCGTTATCACGGAGCTTCCGTACGGCAGCACGTCGGAAAGTCTTATGGATTCGATTGAAAAAGCGGCGCGGAACGGCAAAGTCAAAATTGCGTCGATAAATGATTTTACGGCGGACACCGTAAATATCGAAATCCGCCTGCCGCGCGGCGTGTACGTCAAAGACGTTGTCGATTCTCTGTACGCATTCACCGAGTGCGAAAAGACTGTCTACTGCAATCTGCTTGTTATAAAAGAAAATATGCCCGTTCAGATGACGGTAACGCAAGTTATTGAACACCATGCAAAGCAGCTGGTGGAAGTTCTGCATGACGAACTTGAGTTTGAAAAGTCGGAATTGAATGAAAAACTGCACTTGCGGACGCTTGAGCGCATTTTTATCGAAGAGCGGATTTACAAGTCGATAGAAGAGATGAAAACGGACGAAGCGGTCAAAGCGGCGGTCAAAGACGGCTTTATTCCGTTCAAAAGAGAGCTTTTGCGCGGCGTAACTGACGAGGACGTTGCTCACCTGCTCAAAATCCCCATCCGGCGCATATCGCTGTACGACATAAACAAAAACCGCGAGGAAGTGAACGCGATAAACGCGCGGCTTAAAGAAATTGCGCGCCTTTTGCGCCATCTTACCGATTACGCGCTTAGCTGGCTTGAGGGGATTGAAGCGAAACTTGAGCCGCCGCTCCTTACGCGCCGCACGACGCTCCAAACGATTGAAACTGTCGATGCGCGGAGCGTCGTCAAGCGCGATACTCCGCTCAAATATGATGAAAAAAGCGGCTATTTAGGTACGCAGGTGTTCGGCGGGACGGAACTTTTGAAAATTACGCAGTTCGATAAGATTCTTTACGTGCGGAAAAGCGGAATTTACACTGTTACGGAAGCGCCGTCAAAAGTTTTTGTGGGACCGGAACTGCGTTGCTGCTCCTTTGCGGATAAAGAATCGCTTGCAAAAATCCTTTTTACAATCATTTACCGCGACCCTGCCACACAGTTTGTTTATATAAAACGCTGCAAGATTGCGGGTTACATTATGAACCGCGACTATTTTTTTGCGCCCGACGGCATGGATGTCCTGCACGTCGATACGCGGAAGACGTTTACGTTTACGCTCAATTATGTGCCGAAGCCGCGCGTAAAGATTTTAAGCGAAAAGTTTAAGGCTCAAGACTTTGCGGAAAAAGGACTCAAAGCGCAGGGCGTACGCGTCGCCGCAAAAGAAGTAAAAGACATTTCTGTTCAGCCTGACGCGGCAAAATCGTAATGGATATTCTGACCGGCTTCGTCTCATGCCGAGCGATTGTAAAAAATTCGATTTTCATAAGCGAATTGACTCCGTGTTCGTCGCAAAAAGAAGCGAGGACAATCGTCAAAAGCAAAAAGACTGAATATCCTGACGCATCGCACACCGTTCACGCCTTTATCACGGGATTGAACGCCGAAGTTATGGGAATGAGCGACGATGGAGAGCCGTCAGGAACGGCAGGCCGCCCGATACTCGACGTTCTAAAGGGAAGAAAATGCACAAACCTTGTTTTGACTGTTACGCGCTGGTTCGGCGGAACACTGCTCGGCACCGGAGGACTGGTCAAAGCGTACGGCTTATGTGCAAAATCCGTTATCGAAAAAGCCGACGCGCTGGGACTGCTTTCTCCGTATGTAGAAAAACGTTTTTTCCGTTTTGAATGCAGTTACACAGAATGCGAAACGATACGCCGCACACTCACTGCGTTCACCATAGCGGGACTGCAAGAGACGTTCGGGGAGCGCGTGGCGTTCGCGGGAAATATCCGTGCCGATGAATACGAATGCCTTGCGGAAAAACTGTGCGACATCAGCGGCGGGAAGATTGCGTTGGCGGTGCAGGGGAGTGGAGAGTGAAGAGTCTGTTTATGGAAGAAAAGCACAAAACTTGAGGCATGGGAGGTGTTGTTCCCCTCCCTATATTCCCTTTCTCTTGCGTTTTATAAATAAATTGTTATAATTCCAATTATTGCAGCGACTTAAAACTGTAAAATCATTCGGTCATTTTGATTCGATAGGAGTAGATATGGCGAAGAAAATTGTTGTTGTGGGCGGAGTTGCAGGCGGTGCGTCTGCGGCTGCCAGAGCGCGGAGACTGGACGAAAGCGCGGAAATCGTTATGTTCGAGCGGGGGCCGAATGTTTCTTTTTCAAACTGTGCGCTCCCGTTTTTTGTAAGCAGGATTGTTCCTCAGAGCGAAAATCTTGTATTGATGACGCCTGAGCAGTTTAAAAAGCAGTACAATATTATTGCAAAAACCGCTCATGAAGTTATAAAGATTAATGCGGCGGCAAAAACGGTAACGGTAAAAGACGCGGCGGGAAAAGAATTCGATGAGCCGTACGACACGCTCGTTCTTTCGCCGGGCGCGTCCCCCATTGTGCCTAAATCCGTTCCCGGACACGACAAAGCGCACGTTTTTACAGTGCGGAATGTTGTCGATATTAAAAAGCTTGACGACTACATCCATGCGCACAACATCAATGATATTGCAGTTGTCGGCGCGGGCTTTATCGGCGTTGAGACGGCGGAAAATCTTCGTCTTGCGGGCAAAAACGTTGCGCTTATCGAAAAACTCAATCAAGTGATGGCGCCGTTCGACTACGACATGGCGCAGATTCTCCATAAGGAAATGCACGACAAGGGATTAAACCTTATCCTTGAAGACGGCGTAAAAGAAATCCGCGATACGTCCGTGCTCCTTGAAAGCGGCAAAGAGCTTCCTGCGGGGGCGGTTGTTCTTGCGCTCGGCGTGCGGCCGGAAACGGAATTGGCACAGGCTGCGGGAATAGAACTTGGAAAGACAGGCGGCATTTTGGTTGACCACAACTACCGGACAAACCTGCCGGACATTTACGCAGTCGGAGATGCCATCGAAGTTACGCATTTTATTACGAACAAAAAAACGCGTCTTACGTTGGCAGGCCCTGCTCAGCGGCAGGCGCGCGCGGCGGCGGACGATATGTACCGCATTCCGCACCGCAACACGGGCGTTATCGGCTCATCAGTCATTCATTGTTTTGACTACAACGCGGCGTGCACGGGACTTAACGAAAAGGAATGCAAAGCGAACGGCATCAACTACGACATGGTTTACGTTATTCCGGGCGATAAAGTCGGTCTTATGCCGGGCTCCAATCCCTTGTTCTTCAAATTGATTTTTGAAAAACCGTCGGGACGCATTTTAGGCGCGCAGGCAATCGGCAAAGGCAATGCGGATAAGCGCGTGGACGTTATCGCCTCGTTTATCATGCTCGGCGGTACGCTCGAAGACTTAAAGGAACTTGAACTCTGCTATTCTCCGATGTTCGGAACGGCAAAGGACGTTGTGAACCACGCAGCGCTTGTCGGCTTGAATATCTTAAACGGCGTTTACAAACAAGTGCCGGTTACGATGGTGCGCGAGTTGGTCGAAAAGAAAGCCGTCATCATCGACGTGCGCGAACCGATGGAATTTGAAGCGGGACATATCGTGAACGCAGTCAACATTCCGCTCAGTCAATTCCGCGGGCGCATGAATGAAATCCCGAAAGACAAGCCGGTTTACCTGCACTGCCGCTCAAGTCAGCGCAGTTACAACGCTATTTGTGCGTTGCAGGGCAAAGGTTACAAAAACGCTTACAATATCATGGGCTCGTTCTTGGGCTTGAGCGTCAACGAATATTTTGATGACATTCGGTTCAAGCGAACGCCGATTGTAACGCAGTATAATTTTAAATAGGAGAACGGCTTGAAAAACGATGTTCCTGCAAAACCGAAAGGCTTATCACGGTTTGACGTTTTAAATCTTGTTATCGGCTCGATTATCGGCTGGGGCTCTTTTATTTTGCCGGGAACATCCTTTTTGCCGAATTCCGGCGTCGTCAACACGGCGCTGGGATTGTGTATCGGCGGTATTTTCGTGCTTGCGATACAAAAGGCGTATCAAGTCATGCTTGCCTATCACGTGGGCGAAGGCGGCGAGTTTTCCTATACGCTTGCAAATATGGGAAAAGTGCACGGCTTTATCGTCGGCTGGTCGCTGAGTTTGTGCTATTTAAGCATGATTCCGCTCAATGCCACCGCCTACGTGCTCATTTTGCGCAAAATTTTTGGCAAGGCGATGCTGTGGGGCTATCTGTACAAGTTCGGGCCGACAAACGTCTACCTTGCCGATATTTTAGTTGCCTCCGCTCCAATTATTATTTTTACGCTCGTCAACTTAAAGGGGCTTTCACTGAGCGCAAAAATTCAAAATGTGATGGGAACGGCGCTCATTCTCATCGTCATCACGTTGTTTTTTGTCATTTTGGGAAAAAGCGACCGCGCAGTGTTTGCCGAAAATTATCTCGGCTTTGAAAAAATCTCGATTGCAAAAGCCGCGTCCGTCATCGCAATTATTCCGTTTTTGTTCGTCGGCTTTGATGTGGTGCCGCAGGTTTCCGCTGACTTAGACTTTTCACCGTCAAAAACGCACCTTCCCGCTGTCATCTCTATCCTATTCGGTATTCTCATTTACAATCTGCTCAACATGATTGCGGGTTTGAGTTTTAGTCCAAAAGAAGCGGCACAAATCGAATGGGCGGTCGGCAGTTCCGTAATGGATAAAACGGGTGCTGCGGGTTTTATTTTTTTGCTTATTGCGCTTTTTTCTGCTGTAACAGGCGGCATTAACGGCTTTATGATAAGCAGCAGTAAATTGCTCGGCGCGCTTTCAAACGAAAAACTTACGCCCGCGTTCCTGAGCAAGAAGAACGAAAAGCAATTATATCCGAATGCGATTATTTTTATTGCGGCGGTCAGTTTAATCGGTCCGTGGATTGGACGGGAAGTCATTATTTTGATTGTGGACATGGCGTCCGTCCTTGCGGCGCTTGCGTACACGTACGTCGGCTTTATCGGCATTAAAAAAAGCCGCACAGGACTTGAGCGCGTTATGTGCGTCGTTACGTGCCTTATCGGGCTGCTTTTTATCGGCTTGCTGCTTGTTCCCGGCTCTCCGGCGCAGTTGACTGCCGGTTCCATGATATTTTTAGCGGCATGGGCGCTTTTGGGCGTCCTCTTTTACCGATTCGGAACGCGCCGGAAGTAAGTCTGCACACTCTTGTCGATTACTACGCAGATTGTGCACGCGGCGGCTTCAATTCAGCAATTCATTTTTAGGAGATAATCATGAATAAAATCGAAAACAGTATCGGTTTTGCCCTGCTCATCGGGTGCGTTGTGTGGGGTTCTCTTGCGCTCGGCTCGGAAGTCTTGTTTTTCCGCTGGCTGATTGGCATTGGATTTGGATACGTGTTGACCCGCGCGGCCTTCGGCTTTGCCGGCAGCGTAAACCGCGCTTACCGCGGCGGCTCCACTCGTCTCATGCGCGCGCTCATGCTCATGTTCGTCGTAACGGCGATTTTGACCGCGTCGCTTTTGGTCTTCGGCGTACCGAAAACGTACAAGCTCTCCATTCATCCGATTAACCTCGGACTGATTTTAGGCGGACTTTTGTTCGGTCTTGGCATGAGTTTTTGCTCGTGCTGCGCAAGCGGCTCGCTCACCGACATGGTCGCAGGTCCTCCGCGCGCTTTTATCACGCTCTTTTTTATGTGCGCGGGCGTTTTCTTGGGCTTCCCGTTCCAGTCGAAAGCGGCATGGATTAAAGAGTCTATCGTCCGCACCGAGTCAGGTAACGGCGTCTTCCTCCCCGACCTGTTCGCGCGCGACGGCAAAGGCGGCTATCTTGGCGCAATCCTGCTGACGGTCTTCTTTGCGGCAATCGTTACAGTGCTTTCGTATATATACGAAAAAAAGCGTATCAAGGCGAATGACTTTTCCGGAATCGGTTCGGAAAAAGAGCAGGACGAAGCGCAGGAACTTGATGTAAAAAACTTTAAGTTTTTCAGCGCGGAAAACTACGAGCATATATTTTCAAAACCCTGGAAACTTTCGACCGGCATTTTCGCATTTTCGGTGCTGTTCATCTTTTTGATGGGCGTTTCCAAAGCCGGCTGGGGCGTTTCCACTCCGTTTGGACTGTGGTTTGGAAAATTGCTCCAGTTATTCGGCGTGAGCGCAGACACGCTTGCCTCTTTTACGGGGAAAAAAGCAGAGTTTTTCTTAAAGCCTGTTCTGCAGGACGGCGGCTCGCTCCAAGACATCGGTATTATCGCAGGGTCTCTCATCTGTCTGCTGCTTGCAGGAACATTTAAGCGGACTGTTACTTCCGAATTGAAAATCTCACCGAAAGACGCGATTATTTTTGCAATCGGCGGTTTTATCATGGGAATCGGTACGCGATTCGGCAATGGCTGCAACGCCGGCGCCCTTTACACTCCGATTTCGCATTTTTCTCTTTCCGGCTGGGTTTACCTTGTCGTCGTAACGAGCGGCGGCATTATTGGAAACTGGATTCTCAAACGCGTGAATAACACCTGTTCCGCGTAAAGGTCTGCGCGATAGGCAGTAGAAAAACTACCTCGAATGAGGGAACAATACTGCTGCCTACTGCACGTTTTTGCCGTCAGGTAAAAACGTGCGAGGGGAGTTGAGAGAAGGCGGCATCTCCTGTTTTCATGTTGATTAGGTGTTGCACGTGTGCAGAAAAATGTGATGTTCTAAATCGTGGTTTGTGCGGTTTAGAACTCGCAAACCTGTTCGCTAGCCGCTTATCGAACAGGTTATTATTTTACCTGCTTGGTAATATTCTGACGTAAGCGCTAATTTTTCCATTCATCGCATTTTACAACGCAGGCGAATGTTTGCCTTTATTGGCTCCTGCAGGATGTCTGATACAGTTCATACCGGTTAGGGCTTGAATTGTTCCCGCTTGGAAGCCGCAATACTTGCACGTATATTGTGCTTTTTCCGCCCCCTCATAGACTTTGTGCTTTCCTTTATTCATTCCCTGCGGATGCCGAATGCAGGCCATAGCGGTCAACTCCTGTACGGATGCCGCTTTATACCCGCAGTATTCACAATAAAAATGAGCCATAGTTACCTCTTTCATAATCAATCTTCGTGTGTTACAAGCATTTGGAAATCGGCTTCCTTTTTTATTTTTTCATCAAGTTCTTTAATCGCTTGCGTATTCGCTTTATTTTTGTTTTCAACGGTTTTTAGTTCCGCTTCAAAGTAATCGGTAATATTGAGCGATTCAGGCGATATTTCATCGACAAAGACGATATTTTTGTTTAACGGCACTAAAATTAGTTTCAAAAACTCTTGAGCCAACTTTTTTACCGCTTCATTCATAAATTGAGTTTCAAGTCCCATCTGCAATCTTTCATTGTATTCGGCAATGCACGTATCTGCGTATCGATTTGCTTCTGCATCCCGTGAGGCATCTACCCAAATATACCGATGGCTGAAATCCTTTGAAAGCAGTTCTTCATCACTGATATTTTTACCCGCTACTTCTTCCGCATTTACATATACCGTTCTTATTTCCGCCAATTCCTTGTGATAGGAGTTTTTTGAAGTCCCGCTAAATTTAGATTCTATTCCGGCAATCTCGATGGTATTGGGAGCCGTTTTGGAATTGGAAATACGGATATTTTTTATATCAATGCCGAATTTTGCAACAATATCATGCGTTAATATGACTATGGCTTCGTCATACTTATAATGATTAACGACATCTTCTTTCCAGAACAACATTCCTTCCGTAGTCCAAACGGCCTCAAGCGGTTTCAACATTTTTCGATAAGCAGCCGTTTGTTTCAACGGAGTTTCAAGTAAGTTTACCTCTAAAATCTTTGTATAGCCATTTATTTGTAATTGCGTATTCTTTAAAAGCCGCAATTCGCTTTCAAGGGAATCAATATGAATACCTTGCCGCGTATTTATCACTTCTTGTTTTGCATTTAATTCTTTTTGTTCTAATAAATCGATTTCGACTTTTTTTCGTTCCAATACTGCCTGATATTCTCTCGATAGATTATTGACCGCTTGTTTATCTACCAGCACATTAAAAGACGTAACGACAGGAATTGAAAGTGTAAAAATGCCGAGCGCCGTAACATATACGGAAATAGCTTTAACCGGTATTTTGAGGGCAACGTATATTATCAAACCCATGCCTGCTAATCCTGCGATAATTATGAACGCAGAGACTGCTCCGCTTAAAGCATTTTTTACGCTGGCAAAAAATTGAAAAAACATAAAAGTATCCATCCTTGAATTAACAAAAAAATTGAACTTTTCGCTCATTTTATCCCCGCACTACCCATGCGTGTCAATGAGAGAGGCTGCCAACCTGTGGAACTGAAGTTTTTGAAAATGATATTGCAATCCAACTATTTCTATGATGTTTTAGAAAAAATAAGGCGCTTTTTAGTATTTTTTTCGGTAATTTCGACCTCAAACCCTATGAAAATGGCAAAAACTGAGTTCCATTATCGCAGCGTCCCCATTATTGCACAAAGCATGATTATATGGTATTGTGCACTCGTTAGTTCTAATCTAACGTATTTCAATTTTACTTTTATTGTGGAGATAAAAATGGCAACTAGAAGAGGTCCCCGTTTTAAGGAATGCAGAAGACTTGGAGTGAATGTCTGCGGGCACCCGAAAGCAATGAATCGTGCGAATTCCCCTGCGTTTAAGAGAACTCATAAGATTTCCGAATATGGGCAGCAGCTTATAGAAAAACAAAAAGTAAAAGCCTATTACGGTATTCTTGAAAAACAGCTTGTCCGCTACTTTGCGGCAGCGGCAAAATCTACAGAAAATACCGGAGCGGCGCTTATCATTTCTCTTGAATGCAGACTCGATAATCTTGTTTACAGAATCGGTTTTGCCAATTCGATTCGTATGGCGCGCCAAATTGTAAATCATGGTCATATTCTTGTTGATGGTAAACGTATTACCATTCCTTCTTATGCTGTCAAGGTTGGACAAGAGATTTCCTTGTGCGAAAAAGCGCGGAAAAACGAGCAGTTTAAAGCGTGTTTCCTTGGTACAAATAAATCGAAACCCGCTTATATCGAAAAAAATGAAGAAAACTTCTCCGGTAAACTGAGTGCACTTCCTGTGCGTGCCGATATTCCCGTAGAAATCAACGACCGCATGGTAGTTGAATTGTTCTCCAAGTAGACTCGTTGATATTCGTTTTTGTCAATAATACCTCCTTATAAGCCGGAATGATTTTCCGGCTTTTTTGTTTCTACCCCGCGGTACGCAAGCCGCTCTCGTTTTTCGTATACGCCGGAGGTGAGAAGAATTATCAGGCTTATAAAACGGGTGCAGGGAATACTTACTGAACAAGCCAACGGAGCGCTGTGTCCTGCAAGTTTTACACAGCAAAATCTTGCGCAGCGGGACTCAAGGCGTGTCTTTCAAAGTTCATAGCAGCTATCAGCAGCAAACCAATGGAGTGCAAAGAACGTCGTTTGAAAGGCAGACTGGCATTCCCGCACATTGGAGTTTCTAAAAAAATCGAAGAAACGGACTTCGGCAGGCGGCGAAGCAATGAATATGAATCACAGGGCGCTGTTCCCCAGCCGCCGTTATGTAAAACGATATTTTCCTGCCGTGCCGGCGTTTTTGTTTTCGACGGTACTTGCAGACAGCCGTTTTCAGCGGCTTTTTCGCTGGCGGTAAATACCGTACCTTCGACAGCGGCACCGATGTTACAATAAAAATAAGCTGGGAAGAGTTCCACGAGGTAATTCAATTCCGCATTTCTTATTACGCACTACGCATTATTTTCCCCCTGCTACTTTCGCCAGTAGTCCGGCAGGAAAAATATTATCATCGTGTACAACTCCAATCGTCCGGCGAGCATGGCAAAACAGTACCACCACTTTAAAAGCGGCGGCAAAAAGCCATAGTTGCAGCTGGGGCCGAGTGCGCCGAACGCGGGGCCTACGTTGCCGACCATTGAAAGGGAGCCGGTGAATGCGGAAAATAAATCCAGTCCTGCAAAAGAGCCGGCAAGTGCAGTCAGCAATACCAAAACGCCGTACACGAACAAAAACGCCGCTACGTTAAATACAACGTCCTTTCTGCCGGGGGCGCCGTTCAAGCGGATTGCAAATACGCCGTGCGGATGGAGCATTTTTTTTGCTTCGTTTCCGAATTGCTTGAATAAAATCACCCAGCGGATAACTTTTACACCGCCTGCCGTAGAGCCTGACGAGCCGCCGATAAAAAATAGCAGCAAAATAAAAAACTGCGCATACGGCGGCCACAGCGTGTAGTCGGCAGTTGCAAAGCCCGTCGTTGTGATAATCGCCGCAGTCTGGAATGACGAATAGCGCAGTGCGGTCAAAAAACTGCCGTAGAGGGGCTTTATGCTCGCTGTCAGCGCAAAAATGACAAACACAATCAGCGCAAGATAGACTTTAAACTCTGAGTTATGCCGAATTTCGGCAAATTCCCGCGTAAGCGCGTAGTAGTAAAGGCTAAAATTTACGCCTGCAAGAAACATAAACGTTGTACAGACTGCATCGACTGCCGCCGAATTATACGCGCCCACGCTTGCGTTCCGCGTTGCAAAACCGCCTGTGCCAAGCGTGGCAAACGCATAGGAAAGAGAATCGATAAAGTCCATGCGGCACAATAAAAGAAGGACGGTCTCGATTGCAGTCAAGGCGAAATAAATAATCCACAAAAGTTTGGCAGTCGTCGCAATCTTAGGCGTAACTTTGCCTTTTTCAGGGCCGGTTGTTTCCGCCTTTATCAATTGAAAGCCGCCGATTCCCAAAAGCGGCAAAAGCGCAACGGTCAGCGCGACGATTCCCATGCCGCCGAGCCAATGCGTCATGCACCGCCAGAGGTTCATACTGCGCGGAAGCGATTCTACATCGGAAAGAATGGTTGCGCCGGTTGTTGTAAAACCGCTGACGCTCTCATACACGGCGTCTGTAAACGAAGGAATTGCACCGCTGAAATACAGCGGCAGCGCGCCGAAAAGACTGGTAAAAATCCACGCGCATGCAACGACGACAAAAGTCCCGCGCACCGTCAAATTCATTGTGCGTTTTCGAAAGGGCAGATTAAACACAAGAACGCAAAGCCAACTTATTGCCATTGGAAGTGCGAACGGTAAAACAGCGTTCGTCTCCCCGCAGGCGAGCGCTGCAGCAAGGGGGACTATAAACGACGTTCCGACAATGCCGAGCAGCGCTGATATGATTCTAAGCAAGGTAATTATCATAAAAAAATGCCTTCCCAATCGATTTATTTATTTGAATTCCCGAAGAACTCAAGAACTTTGACGCTTTGCGCCGCGTCTGCGATAAGCACTAGATGGTCTCCGGCTGCAAAAACTGTTTCGCCGTTGACAATTTCGTAGTCATCCTTGCCCGCATGACGCACAAGCAGCACAAGAAATTTTCCCGGAGCGGACAGGTCGCGCATTTTTTTTCCGCTGACTTTCGATGCGGAGGACAGTTCGCATTCGATGATTTCAAAATCTCCGTTCGTTACCGTGTGAATCTCTTTGACCGCCTTGCCGCGCATATGGCTCATAATAGAATCGACGACGACGTCCTTTAATGCGACCGTAACGTCAATGCCAAGTTTTTGCGCAATTGAACCAAATGCGGAACTGTTGACGAGCGCAATTGACTGTTTTACGCCAAGCGACTCAAGATAGGCGGCAAGCACCATATTCATTTCGTGGTTGTGCGTCGCGCAAATTGCAAGGTCAAACGACGGAATTCCTTCTTCCTGCAGAAAAATCTCGTCCGCCGCATCTCCTTTGCAGACGCTTGCTTCGGGGAAGCGCTCCGACGCATTTTTTGTAAGCTGGTCGTCCGTGTCGATAATGACGAGTTTTTGCGCCGCTTTTTTTGCATTCGTGCCGAAAAACTTGAATAAACCGTTTCTGTGCGGCTCGATAATTTTGTCTGCGACGAGCGTACCGATTCGTCCCGCCCCGATAATCGCAATTTTCCGCAGTTCCTGCTGTTTGGAACCGCACAATTCAAGGATTTTGGGAACGTCGTCTTTTTTGCTTAAAATGCCGAGCGTACAGCCTGCAAAAATTTCGGTAGAGCCGGCAGGAAGCGACGGCTTCCCGTCGAATTCAATGTACGACACCAGCATGGGAATGTCGGTAAGGCTTCTCAGTTCAAACAGGCGCGCGCCGGCAATCGCGCTTCCTTTCATTACGGTAATGCGCGAAATCTGCATTTGAGATGAGCCGAACGTTATGACATTGCTCACCGCCCCGCTTTCCACCGCTTTTACAATTGCGTCCGCCGCTTCAACGTCAGGGTGAATCATAAAATCAATGCCGTACAGCGGACGATGCTTTCCGGTAAACGTATTTGCGTGCGTTTTCTTCGCCGCCGCTGTGTTCACGTAGTAGGCGTAGTTCCGTACCCGTGCGATTTTTAGTATTTCTGGATACACCGAGTCAACGAGCGAGCAGGTTATCATGTTCACTTCGTCATTGCTGGTTAGACAAACAAGCGCGTCCGCCTTTGCGATACCCGCTTTTTCAAGCGTTTCAAGGTTGTTGCCGTCCGCCGTGATGACGGTGCAGTCAAGTCTGTCCGCTGCGTGGCGCGCAATTTCTTCATCGTTTTCTATTAAAACGACGTTGTGTTTTTCATTTACTAAAAGCCGCGCAAGCTGCACTCCAGTGAAGCCTGCGCCGGTAATTACAATCCGCATAGTGATTCCGTTTTTTCGTTTTGAAGACTTTTCAGCGTTCGACGGCGGAAAAGTTCCTTTTGTTTTAGTTTGAATCCTTTTTTTCCGATTTCGATAGTTCTTTCGACAATTTCGACGTTCCTTTCGTTCCTATGGCGACGGCAGAAATGACTGCCGCACAAACCAGCAATGCCGCCAGCGCTTCAAGGAGCGCCGAAGGAAGAATGAGCGTCATAACGGCAAGATAGCCTTTGCCGCCGAGCCGAGAGAGCGTTTGGTCATTCAAAAAAAGATAAAGAGAGCCGATGACTGCAAAAGAATGGACAAGCGCGCTCAAAAATGCGCTGAGCGCTGCGTTTACGGCTTTGGGGAGCCGCGGAATAAGAGCCAGCAGCGCGAAAAATCCGTAAGAGGCAAGCCCGAAGACGAAGCGCGGCAGTACCGAGCATTGCGGATACTTAAAAAGCGGGTCGAGCACGCCGCCGGGATTTGCCGCCGCATTCACGAGGCTCGTCAGTCCAAACACAAGACTGGTAACGATTGCGCCCGGAAGTCCTGCCAATGCCGCCGCAAGCACGACTGGAATGTGCATGAGCGTGAGCGAAATTGTCGGATTGATTTGGATATAGCCGAGGTGCAGCCCCGGAATCCCCATTAAAACGATGAGTGCGCTGAACGCGCCGGTAATCGCAATTTTTCTGTTTCTGCTGTGTATCACAGCCGTTGACTGAATCTGCATATAAGCCTCCTTAAGAAGTCAAGAAGAGCGCAGCGCCTCTCGCCTGCATTTTACGCACGTCCGTACCAAAGCCAGAGCGTGCACACAATCAACACCCTAGCCGCTCTACGAGGCTGTATGTTGTGTCTCCTCTATTTTTTCTGTAAATGACTGCAAAAGTCATGGTCAAAAGCGTCTACGGCACTTTTGCCGCGTTCCTTTTTTCGGATACTAACACAGATAAAAGGCTTGTTCAAACGACGATAACCAAATTGGCAGAGGGGGCGTTGGGCGGCGGTGAGCGGTTATTACGTGGTTTACAGATTTAATTTTGCGCCGCTCACCCACGTTTTTCCGGACGGCAAAAACGTGCAGGAAAACGGAGTTCGGCGGGCGATGAAAACGATGTTTGAAATATGAAACGGACCAGCGGCCCGCACGAGAATATCCTCGAGCGTGCGGTTGCGAATATTCTTGCAGATAAATAATGTTTTTGCGGGGAGAGGGAGCGTTTATAAATTTGGGCATTCGGGCTATAATTTATCCATGACTGTAATTCTTGCTGACATACTAGGCTATTGCATGGGCGTTCGACGGGCTGTCGAGAGCGCGCTGGATTCGATACGCAAAAATGACGACGTGTATACGCTCGGTCCCTTAATTCACAATCGGATTGCTCTTAATTTTCTTGAAGCGCAGGGGCTGAAAGTGATGGACGAAAACGCTGCGGACGAGGCGAAAGCCGGAAGCGCCGTAATAATTCGTGCACACGGAGTGCCGCCGTCCGTAAACCGTACGCTTGAAGAACGCGGCTGCACGATTGTTGACGCAACCTGCCCGCGCGTCAGCGCAAGTCAAAAAAGCGCGGCTCGGTATGCGGCGATGGACTACACAGTCATTCTTGCCGGAGACCGTAATCACGGGGAAGTTATCGGCATCGCAGGCTATGCGGGAAGCAAATTTCGACTGGTACAAAACTGCACAGAAGCGCAAGCGCTGTCTGTTCCAGTCGGGGAAAATGAAAACGCAGTTTTGCTTTCGCAAACGACGTTTAGTCCTTCTGAATTTGAAAAAATTGCCGTCATCATCGGAAAAAAATACAAAAACCTAAAAGTGCTCCGTACAATCTGTCCTGCGACAAAAGACCGGCAGGACGCGCTTTTACGTTTGTGCCCGCGTGTTGACGGAGTCCTTGTTGTCGGCGGCAAAAACTCCGCGAATACCAAGCGTCTTTTACAGACTGCCGCGGAAAACTGCGCCAACGCTGCGCTCATCGAAACCGCCGACGAAATTCCGCCTCCGTTTTTCTCGCTCGGTACCGTCGGAATAACCGCGGGGGCGTCCACTCCAGATTCCGTTATTCAGGCGGTAAAAGAAGCGCTGCTGACGCGTGGAGGGAAGTGATGTGCAGTCCGCATTAACTGCAAAAGCAAATCCGACAGCGTTGTCTTTTTTATTTCTTCTTCCATCGCGTTTTGTGCATTTGCAGGTGCGAGGGGCCGTGCATATTTTTTTCCAATCGGACATTGCTGATTAGAAAACGGGTAAAATTTGAATATTTCTCGTTCGTCATTACCTGCATTGATTCGTGCAGAGGGTTTAATACCCCGATGCTAAAGGATATTAAACCCGACCTTATAAGAACAACATAGCCCGATGCTCTGCGCCGGGGGAGGGGGGATTGCGCTTTTTTACAAGGTGAGCTCTGCCGGCGCCTGACGCAGTTTTACCAGTTCCGCTTTTGGAAGTTGAAAAAGAATTTTTTTTATGATGACTGCATTACATTTCGTGCTTGCCGCAATAACTTCGGAAATAACACGGTAATCTTTTTCAAAATAGAGAATGCACTGCGGCCGTAAAACGGACGTTTATTTTCATACTTCGGTTTTGCTATAGCAAAAAACAGGACGAACATAAAAGCGGCCGCCGCAGTTTAGAGAATAGGGTGGGGGAGAGGATATTCTCATGCAGCCCGCCGCACACTATTGCGTCCTCCAAACTGCATTACAACCGCCCGCGCACTACTTTCTCCCTCGTCTGCCCTTTTCCGGTATCGCACCGTCAATCCTTTTGCTTTAGAATGCCTTTCCGGTACGCGGTAATCAGCATTTCAAGATTTTTGATTTTTTCGGCGAGTTCGGCGCCGGTACCGGTATCGGATACTCGTTTACGTTCGGAAAGCGTTTCTATCACTTGCTTGACGGACTCGATGTCGAAGCCTTCGCGGACAACTTTTTCAACGGACTCAAACGGCTTGTGGCTTATCAGCGTCAGTCCGTACGAATTATACGTCAGCGTGTAGCCTGCAATTCCCGTCGTCTTTTGGTACGCTTTGGAAAAACCGCCGTCGATAACGAGCAGTTTTCCGCCTGCCTTAATCGGACTTTCGCCTTTTGTAACCTTTATCGGCGTATGCCCGTTGACGATGTGCGCATTTCCAGTCAATCCGAATTCCTTGAGGATTCTTGATGCGATTGTGCCGTCGTCGTTTTCCATTAAGCGGTAATAGGGCGAATAATGCTCTTTGTGCGTCGTTTTGTCGTCAATAAAATAGCGTTCGAACGTCGTCATTTTGTCTTTACCGAACAATGTCGAATCTTGATTCGACCACAAAAACCACAAAAAATCGACGTGCCGCTTTGAAAAATACGCTTCCCGCGCCATTTGGTCGTATTTATCCATAAGACTTTTGCCGGAGTAGACCGCGCCGTCGATTTCTTTGCCGCGGAAACTGCCGTCTTCGTTCAGTAAAATGCACGCATGGAACAGCAGATTGTTGTTGTATGTCGAATACATACTCCCCTTTGCGTACAAAAAGCGGACGTGCTGTTTGAGTTTTTCGCTGTTTAAAAAACTGTCGCGGAGCGTATCAATGACGCGCTCTTCTTCATCGGTGAGCATAATCGGATTTTCGGGATTGATGGTCGGAAACAGTTTATCGTTGAGCGCATACCGTTTTCCTTCAATTTCTACCGTAAATTCCTTTAAATTGAGCGTCTGCAAAATCTTCCGGTGCGCCATATTGTACGACGGATTTTGTTTTATGACCTGCTCTTCAACTTTAAACTGGATAATGCTGATTGCTTTGTGCATTTTTGCCAAAAGCTGCACATCGATGTCAAAGGACTTTTTATTGTTTTCGTGGGGCATAAAGCGCAGACAGGGGTCGTCCTTGTATACGTGCTGGGCAAAACTTGCCAGCGGTAAAAGATTTATTCCGTAGCCGTCTTCAATTGCGTCGATATTTGAATAGCGGAGCGCGATTCGGAGCGCATTTGCAATGCACGCGCGGCTTCCCGCTGCAGCCCCCATCCACAAAATATCGTGATTTCCCCATTGAATGTCGAGGCTGGTCTGTGCCATGAGGGTGTCCATGACTTTGTGCGGGTACGGTCCGCGGTCAAAAATGTCGCCAATGATGTGCAGGTGGTCAATCGTGCATTTTTTGATGACTGCGGACAACTCCGTAATAAAAAGGTCGGCACGCCCGTAGTCAACAAGACTTTTTATAATCTGCCGGTAATATTCCTTTTTGTTAAAGCGGTGTTCGTCTTCTTGCAGCAATTCTTCTATTATATACGAAAAGTTTTTCGGCAAAAGGTTGCGCACCTTTGCCCGCGTATACTTTGACGCCGTCGAGCGGGCAACGCGCACAAGGCGGTAAATCGTCAATTCATACCAGTTGTCAAGATTTGCCTTTTTTTCCGCCTTAATCAATTCAAGTTTTTCTTTCGGATAGTAGATAAGCGTCGTCAACTCGTCCAAATCTTCAATACTGACCGTCGAGCACAACTCTTCGGCAACTTTACGCCGGATTGCGCCGGAGGCGTTTTGCATGACGTGATTAAACGCTTCCGCCTCTCCGTGAATGTCCGTCAAAAAATGTTCGGTTCCTTTAGGCAGGTTCAGCGTCGCTTTCATGTTGACCACTTCTTCGACTGCCGACGTAACGGTCGGATAGGAATGAGACAGTAACTCTAAATATTTTATATTTTGACGCACGATTTCATCTTCAACCGCTAACATAGTACGCTCCTTATGTGCTGAGGGAATTTTATAGTAGATTTTCCGTATGCCGACTTCATATTTCTATCGTAAGCCGGAACGTCCGTTTTTGCAAGAAAATGATTGTAAGGCTGAATTCCCCTGTGCCATTCGTCTCTGCCTGCGTAAGTCTTACGCGAATACTGCCACCGTATCGTATTCGCCGCCTTTTTTAACACGAGCCTCATTAATACCGGTTACCATAACGTTTACTTCGCTTCCCGGTGCGAGCGGCTGTTTTGGTGCGCGGATTTCGCAGTGCAAAAAATTTTCCGTTACTGCGCGGTAGATTTTTTGCATACTCTCGCCGGTTATGAGGGCGGGATTTTTTACCGTTTCGAGGATTGCCGAAAATGTTTTTCCCGCACAGGATGCAATATATTTTTTTTTGCTTTCTGCCGCCCATGCGCCGAGTTCCGCTGCACGCGCTGTTGCCGCCGACTGCGAAACCTTATCTTTCATCGAAAACGCCTTTGTCCCCGGCCGTGCGCTAAATGGAAAGACGTGGAGCCACGCAAAGCCGCATTCATCGCACAGGCGCACTGTCTCTAAAAAATCCTCCGTCGTTTCCGCTGGAAAGCCTGTTATGATATCTGCCGCAATAAAAGGTTCCTTTTTTGCACAGCGCAGCGCCTCGCACGCTGCAATTACACGATTTCTTCGGTAGGCTCTCCCCATCAAAGACAAAATTTTATCGCTTCCGCTTTGCACGGAAAGGTGAAAGTGTGGACGTACTCGTTCATGGCGTATGACGCGGCAAAATCGCTCATCAATGGTCTCTGGATACAGGCTGGAGATTCGAAAATTGATTTTTGCAGTCGATTCAAGGCATTTTTCAAGCAAGTCTGCAAAGTCGAAAAAACTGCCGCCAAATTCTCCTTTGTACTGCCCGATGTTGACTGCGGTAAAGACGACTTCTCGTTGCCCCGTACGCTCTAATTGCTGGATGCGCTCGATGACGGAAGAGACGTCGAGCGAAACTGAATGCCCGCGCGCCGTGCGGATTGCGCAATACGTGCAGGCTGAATTACAGCCGTCTTGGATTTTTATCGACGAGCGGGAATGCGCTAAAAATGAGTCCGTCGAAAGTACAAACGATTTTTCGCTGAAGCCGATTTTTGCAGCTGGAGGCGCGCAGATTTCACGCTGCAGCGTCTTTGCAAAATCTTGTGCGCAAAACGAAATGTTCATCTTTCCATCGCCGCTTGTCCAGTCAGCATGAGAATGAGCATTTTTCCCGTCCGTGCTTTCATTTATTTTTTTTTGCAAAAGGGACGCTGCATCCAAAAGCCGGCTTTTAAGCTGTCCCGGTAAAACCGCAATGCGCTCGTCAAGCGCACCAATCTCACTGACTGCAAGCTGCGCATAGCAGCCGGTTACAAGAATTGCCGCGTTCGGGCATTTTTCAAGCACAAGACGAATGATACGCCGGTCTTTTTGCTCCGCTTTTTGCGTAACGGCGCAGGTATTTACGATGCAAAGGAGCGTTTGAACGTCATGTTGGGAGGCGGAATTAAGAGGGGCAAGAGAAACCGAAAAACCTTTGTCGCAGAATATGCGCGCCGCCGACTCCGTTTCAATTTGGTTTAGACGGCAGCCGATTGTTTCAAAATGAACCTGCACGGTTACTGCAAAAGCGAAGCGACCCGCGTCCGTCCATTTTGCGCGTCCGCCGAAGAGGGATTTAAGCGCAGCGCTTCATCGTAGGCAGAAAGGGAGCCGCGGTAATTTTTCGCCATTTCGCGCGCATAGCCAAGTCTGACCCACCATCGTTCCAGAAGCGGCTCTTTTCTTACTGCTGCAGAAAGCGCAATATCGGCATGGAGATAACGCGCTTTCCGCACATAAAGCTCTCCCATAAAATAATACGCCGTTCCCACTCGCGCACCGTTTTCCGGAGCCGCTGCAATATATTTTTGAAACTGCTCCATCGCGCCGTTATTTTTTCCTAAGTAAAAACGCGCTTCGCCCAATATTTCGATTAAACGCAAGTCGTAGGGGCTGACTAAAAGCCCTGCATTCGCCCGTAGTTCGGCTTCCGCGTATTGGCGGCTCCGCACCAGCGACCAGCACATGACAACGTAGGAATCAACTCTATTTGGATTTTGTTCGATTTCTTTTTGACAGATTTTTATTGCTTCTTCAAAGCGTCCGCTGTTATAAAGGAAGAGCGCGTCCTGTTTGCCCTGCTCCGTAGTTTGCGCGTAAAGCGCCGCGCCGACGGCAAAAATCACCGCAATAACCGCCGAAAACTTTTTTTTCATGCTACCGCCCCGCCTTTGTCATCGTGCAGCGACCGGAAAATGTGCTGCCAGGTTCAAGCACCACCTCTGACGCCGTAATATCGCCGTCCAAAGTCCCTGTTGCCGTTACAAAAATCAAGCCGTCTGCGGTAATGTTTCCGCGCACCCGCCCTTTGACCAGCACACGCACTGCCCGAATGTCGGCATTTACTTCCGCCCCTGAATCTATAACAAGGTCGCTTGAAGCGTTTATCGTACCATTGACCGTTCCGCGAATCATAAACGGCTTTGCAAACTTTATGCTGCCGGTAAACTTTATCCCCGGCTCAAGGACAGTATCGAACGATTCATCTTCAATGTCAAAAAAATCGGTCTCTTTTACATCGAACATAGGTCGGAGTTTAGCCGTTATCAGGTCGTTTTTCAAGCATGACGGAAAGGACTTGTTGACAAGGAATGAAATAAAATAAAGAAGTTTTTTGTGTCGTCCTCTGTATGCCCAAAAACGGCTGTCAATGGCGTATGCTGTCTGAATCTTTTCCAAAATGGAATATCGGTTAGTCCTGTTTTAATGCTGGAATAAGTTCGTTGATAAAAAAACGAGCGCTTACATCGCCATCGTTTGTAAGACAGCCTATTTTGGGGGCAGCCCCTGCTCGTCCGCATCCTGAAAACGAGTCTTATCGCGCCTGTTGTCTGCCGTTTTTATCTGTTAAATAAAAAACGCGCCGATAAATCCGCATTCTGCTTTATCGACGCGTTTTTTTGAATCGGAGGCGGGCAAGTATGCAAGTCGTTTATAGGCTCAACACGCGTGTCCGCCTGCAGGATTGGCTTAGAACTTCCAGCCGGCTCCGATACCTGCATCGACTTTGATGCCGTTTGTTTGATAGGTGTTAAAATCATTTTTGTTCATCTGGAAGCCCAGCAGCAACTGCGGCCGAATGAACAGGTTTTTCATAACGAAAATATCAGCGCCGACTCCCGCAGCAATCCAGTAAGCGTTCAATTTTTCTTTAGCCGGAAAATCCAAACTTCCGATTTTCGCAGATGCAGCAATATCAAACTCAAAGCCGAGCATCGGAAAAATTTTCGCAGGACCGACTGCAAAGGGGTATTTTCCAAACAAACCGATATTAAAATATCCTACTTGAATATCCATATCTGTCGATACTGTTTGAGATGCACCGCCATATGACGCTTTCACTTCAGATTTCGTTTTTCCGACAGTGCCGTTAAATCCGACTTGTACAAGCGCATATTGTGCGTCAAAAAATCCCTTGAACCCGAGCATACTCGTATTGAGTTTTGCGTCATAGTCAATAGGTCCTAACGAGCCTTTTCCGAAACGATGTGCAAACGTGTAAGCGAATACGGCTCCCGCGCTCAAATCAAGTGCGCTCGCCGCTGCTGTCATACTCACTGCGGCAAGAAGTGCAATTACAATTTTTTTCATGGAGTCCTCCTAAATAATTTTTGCGGCAGACGACCGCCGCCGTAAATTGTCCCGCGTTTTTGTGCGCGGAAAAAAGCCTGCCCCGCAGGCTCAAGTTGACAGAACGAAGCCGCGCTTGCATTCTGTCCGCTTCTCTTTTGCCGCAAGTCCGGTTTGCTGAAATGCGGATTCTTCCAAACCGCCGCGAAGAATGCGCTGCTCGACAGCAAAAGATAAATAATATTATCCCCCCCCCCCTCCCCGTTGTGTCAAGTGAAAAGGTTACAAAAATTGTAATTTTTTTTATGATTGTACACTCTCCCTTTCACCTTTCTAAAAAATCAAAAAAACATTTTGTTATTCTCTATTATGGGGTATACTAAACGCTATATAGGAAATGCATTGCGTTTCTACCACATATTAAGGAGTTACTAATGAAAAGATTAGTGAAGGTTGCAGCGGGTGCGCTCGCGCTTGGAGTTGCGGCGGCAGGATTTTTTACGAGCTGCGCAAAGAGTGAAAAGGTTGAAGTCGGTATCGTACTGCCGACCAAAGACGAGCCGCGCTGGATTCAAGACGAAAAGCAGTTTACTAAATTGCTTTCAATGAAAAATATCGGAATGCAGGTTTTGTTCAGTCAGGGGGACTCGAACAAAGAAAAGCAGAATGTAGAAGCCTTGCTCAATAAAGGAATAAAAGTTCTTGTTATCTGCGCGCAGGACGGCGCTTCTGCAGCGGCGGCGGCAGAAGCGGCAAAAGATGCAGGCGTAACGGTTATTTGCTATGACCGCCTCATTACGGATACAGACGCAATTGATTACTACGTTACATTCGACAGTTTTTCTGTCGGAGCGGCGCAGGGACAGTTCCTCATAGACCAGCTTCCGGAAGGTAAAAAAGGCGCGCCGCTGTATCTGTACACGGGCGCGGCATTCGACAATAACTCATTTATTTTCTTTGAAGGCGCATGGTCGGTGCTCCAGCCGAAGATTGCCGACGGTACATTCGTCATTCAAAATTCTGATAAAGCAGTCGCTCTGCAAGACAAAGCGATGCTTTCCCGCGCGGAACTTTCGTCAATTCTCAATCAAGTTACGACAAACTGGGATTTCAACGTTGCAAAAAGCAAAGCGGCTGACAACTTGACTGCGGCAAAAGCGGAACAAAAAGGCGACGTTTACGTTCTTGCGCCGAACGACGGAACTGCCCGCAGTATTGCCGATGAGTTTGCAAAAGACCCTGACGTAACGTCCTACGTCATTACCGGTCAAGATGCGGAAATTGCTTCTGCACAGTACATTATCGACGGCAAGCAATCTATGACGGTTTGGAAAAATACGATGACGCTCGCCGCCGACGCAATCGACATGGCAACGGATATAATAGAAGGAAAAATGCCGATGACCTCTTCGACATACAACAACGGTAAAAAAGATGTTCCCGCCAAGCAGACGAATATCACAGTTATCACCAAAGATAACGTAAAAGAACTCGAAGATTCGGGTTACATCGACCCCGGTACGCTTAAATTCCAAATGTAATAGTTGTCAATTCAGGGCTGGCCGGCAAAAAAACTCGGCAGCCCTGTTTCTTTTTTTTGCAGCAAGGTGAATAAACATGAAGAAAATAATTCTTGAAATGTCGCACATCACAAAAGAATTTCCGGGTGTACGGGCGCTTGATGACGTAACATTCAAAGTGGAAGAGGGCGAAATTCACTTTTTGGTCGGGGAAAACGGCGCCGGAAAATCAACTTTGATGAAAGTCCTCTCCGGTGTGCATCCTTACGGCTCTTACACGGGAAAAATTCTGATTGACGGCAAAGAACAGCAGTACAAGTCGATTAAAGACAGCGAAAATGCAGGGCTTGCTATCATCTATCAAGAACTCGCTTTAATTCCCGAATTATCCGTGTACGAAAATATTTACATGGGGCACGAAATAAAAAATAAAGCGGGCGTTATCGACTGGAATCAAACGCTTATTCAAGCGCAAAAGCAGCTTAAAAAGGTGCGGCTTGACTGCGACCCCGGCATGAAAGTCAAAGATTTGGGGACGGGCAAGCAGCAGCTGGTCGAAATTGCAAAGGCGTTGAGTAAAAATATCCGTATTTTGATTCTTGACGAGCCGACGTCTTCGCTCAACGAGGATGACAGCGCAAACCTTTTGGATTTGATTGTCGAACTCAAAAAGCAGGGCGTAACGAGCATTATGATTTCGCACAAACTCAAAGAAGTTGTGCAGATTGCTGACCACATCACGGTTTTGCGCGACGGAAAGACAATAACAACTATTCCGCGCGCGGAATTGAGCGAAGACGTAATTATTAAGCAGATGGTCGGACGTGAAATTGCGAATATTTATCCCAAACGTCAAAACATCAACATCGGCGAAAAGACGCTCGAAGTCAAAGATTGGGGAATTTACGATTACGCTGTGTCCCGTCAGCTTTTGAAAAACGTAAATATGCACGTAAAACGCGGAGAGATTCTCGGCATTGCAGGTCTTATGGGCGCCGGGCGCACGGAGTTTGCGTTGAGCGTGTTCGGAAATCCGCGGCAGTATAAGGTTGAAGGCAAACTTTTTATTCACGGAAAGCACGTTGAATTCAAAACGCCCAAAGAAGCGATTGAAAACAAAGTCGCCTACGTTTCCGAAGACAGAAAGCGCGACGGGCTGATTCTTGAGCAGGACGTAAAGCAAAACATTACGATTGCCTCGCTGCGTCAGCTCGTGCGGCATCTGGTTATCGACCGCAACGAAGAAATCAGCATAAGCGAGCGTTACCGCAAAGAACTGACGATAAAAACGTCGTCCGTTGATACGGAGGTCAAAACGCTTTCCGGCGGCAACCAACAAAAAGTTTCGCTTGCAAAATGGCTTATGTCGAAGCCGGACGTTTTGATTCTTGACGAGCCAACGCGCGGAATCGATGTTGGCGCGAAATTCGAAATATATACGCTTATGAACCGTCTCGTTGAGCAGGGCATGAGCATTATTATGATTTCTTCAGAACTTCCGGAAGTGCTTGGCATGAGCGACCGGGTATACGTCGTTTCCGGCGGAGGCATTGCCGGAGAATTGAGCGGCGCGGAAGCCACTCAAGAAAATATTATGCGCTTTGCCACGGCGGATTGACGGGCAGATTTATTACGAAGGAGTAAAACATGGACATTAAAATACTGAAAAAGAACGTCCGCAATTACGGAATGTTCATCGCGCTTATGGCGGTTTTCGCATTCTTTTCGATTGCAACCGGCGGCAATTTTATGACGCCGCGCAACTTGAGTAACCTTTTTGACCAGACCGGCTATGTCGCTGTCCTTGCAATCGGCATGACGCTCGTGCTGATTATCCGGCAGATTGACCTTTCAGTCGGTTTTGCCTGCGGTTTTATCGGTGCGCTTGCCGCTCTTTTAATGCAAAAGTTTCCCGGTCTTCCGGTGCTTGCCGTCATTCTTGCAGCGATGAGCGTTGGGCTTCTTATCGGTCTTTATCAAGGCGTGCTCGTTTCAAAGTTTATGGTACCCGCTTTTGTTGTAACGCTTGCCGGTATGTTTATTTTCCGCGGCGCACTGCTTCGCGTAACGCAGGGGACGGGAACGGTCATCGTGTCGAACAAGGTGTTTAATGCGCTTGGAAACGGTTTTATCGGCGGCCCGTATTTGAAATTCGGAAAATCTGAAGACAGTCTCGGCTTTTTGCACTACAAGGAATCATTCCATATTATTACCTTGATTTTTGCAGTCGTTTTGGTCGTCCTGATGATTGTCGCTTCCCTCCAAGAGCGGAAAAAGAGAAAGGAATACAATCTGACCGACCTGCCGTTTGATATGTTCATCGGAAAATTGGTGTTCTTTTCCGCGCTTATTTTGTTTTTCGGGATTGAACTTGCGCGCTTTAAAGGGCTTTCATGGACGGTCGTTATCGTAATGGGCGTTTTAGCGATTTATCACTTTATGCTGAATAATACCGTGCTGGGGCGGCACATTTACGCGGTCGGCGGCAATCCAGAAGCCGCGGAATTGAGCGGTATCAGCGTACAGAAAATTACGCTGTTCGTGTTTAGCTCTATGGGCGTGCTGACAGGTCTTGCCGGCATTCTATACACTGCCCGCTTAAAATCCGCCTCTCCCGCTGCCGGCAATGCGTTTGAACTTGATGCGATTGCATCAAGTTACATCGGCGGCGTTTCTGCAAGCGGCGGCGTGGGTAAAGTTACCGGCACGATAATCGGAGCCTTAGTTTTAGCGGCGCTCCAAAACGGCATGAACCTCATGAGCGTCGGGCAATCCTATCAATACGCGGTGCGCGGCATCGTTCTTGTACTTGCCGTCCTCTTTGACGTACGCGCCCGCCGCATGAAAGTGTAATTCGGGCAGACGGGAAAACTTGACTCTGAAAGATTTAACGGAGTTTTTCGGGCGGCAGAGAATGGAGCGTGAAAAACTAAAACCGTGTTCCGTCCTGCCAAGTTTTGCCTATCGGCAAAACTTGTGGAAAATGCGGTTCGGCGGTCTGAAATGCCGCGAAAAAGTCCTGCCGGTTATGCAGCAGGACTTTTTTTCGTCGGCAGTTTTTTTGCGGGGAGTCGGCAATATCTTCGCTCTTGGACGCCGTTTGGTCTTTCAAGTTGCGTGTGCTTTCGGAAGCTGCTTGGTCAGCATACTGTTTGCCGCGCTCAAAGACTGTGTTTGGCCGGCAGTCGGCGCTGCGAGCGGAAGACGAGCATTTGAAGTCATTTTTGTACTCCATACAAACTGCACTCTGTGATATAGTTGCGGGCATGGAAAACGGCTTTATTTTTGAACAGGAGCGGCGCGTATCGTCTGCCTTTATCGACAGTTCGCTCTATCTGGGGATTGCAGAAGCTGCGCTGATGGCGCAGGATAATTTGACTGAGTGTTTTCATCACATTGGCTGCGATGGTATTTTGTACCGCGAAAAATACAACGCGTTTTGGGTTTTTACAAAAACTAAACTCCGCTTTTATGCGCGTCCGGCGTGGCGGCAGCATGTAACGGCGCGTACTTTTCCAGTCAGCAATGCGGGGCTGCGGACTGAAATCAACACGATTATTGCCGACATGGACGGAAAGACGCTCGTTACAGCAAAACAGGAAGCCTGCGTCCTCGATATCGATACGCGTCGTCCTGTAAAACTTGAGAGCGTGCGCTATCCCGTTACGGATTTTCCGCCTCCTGAGTTTTCGGAGCGTTTTGAACGGCTTGATAAGGATTTTACGGAGGAAGACAAAGCCTTCGATGAAATAATCCGCTCGCAGCACATCGATATGTCGCACCACATGAACAACATCGAATACATCAAACTTGCGCTCAATGCGTTTACCGACAATTTTTTGCGCACGCATGACGTAGAAAGTCTTGAAGTCCACTTTACAGGAGAGAGCCGCGAGGGACAGATTTTGAGCGTCTACAAAAAAGATGACTGCACAGGCGGGTATCTTACGGCGCTGATTGCTGTCAAAGAAAGCGGGCGCACTGTATTCAAGATGAAAATTGTTTTTAAGCAGGATGAATAGCAATGTTTTCAGATACGCATTTTCACTTCAAACTTATGACGGAGCGCGGCATTGACGGGGCGGAAATTCTTTCTGCAATGGCGGCGCGGAACTGTTTTTTCGGACTCGACATCGGTACGGAGGCGTTCGATTTACCGGAGCGGCAAAAATGCGCGGCAGATGCAATAGAACGCATAAAGGACTTGGAGCATGCTCAAAAAGCGCGGGAGTTTTTGTATTTTTCCGCAGGAATTTGGCCTTCCGTAAAAGCAATTCGTACGCGAAAAGAACAAATTGCTTGTCTGGAAGCCTCGATTCAAACAGCGGAAAAGGAGGGAAGTGTCACTCTGCCTCATAACAAAATCGTTGCAATAGGCGAATGCGGACTTGACCGTCACTGGAATCCGTCAGGCGCGGACGGCAGAAATGAAGCGGATTTTGACGCTTCGCTCATCTCAGCCGAATGCGAGTTGTTTGAAATGCAGCTCGACCTTGCGCGAAAAATACGGCTGCCGGTTATCGTGCATTCCCGTGACGCATTTGAAGACACGCTTTCCTGCATTAAAAACGTCGGTTATGACAACGGAATTATTCATTGTTATTCTTATGGTGCGGCGGAGGCGGAAGCGTTTTTGGCGCGCGGCTGGCACATCAGTTTGAGCGGCAGCATCACTTACACCAAAAAAAGCAAACTCGACGAGGCTGAACGCCTCATAAAAACCATTCCCCTCGACAAACTCCTTTGCGAAACGGACTCCCCATATCTTGCGCCCGTCCCGTACCGCGGCAAGGCAAATACGCCGCTTCTGGTCGAACATACCTATGAGTATATTGCTAAGATAAGAGGAATGACGGCAGAGGAATTGTCCGAACAAGTAGATACGAATATACGGAAACTGATAGGAAGCGTATCGCAGACAGAATAAGGCGTTTATCGCACCAAGGATAAAGGTGCTGTCGCGGACGGGACACAGGGCTGTTGCGGTCGGCGGCAGGTCTTGCATATTTTTTTGTCGTCATCACAAAGGAAGCGGAAAACGATGCCGCTCTCAGTGCGCCCTGCGGTGCCGCGTGTCCCCCGCCGAGCCGCATTTACCCGCATATCTTTGTCGCCGTTAAAAAATAAAACCTGTTCGGATGGAAGTTTCTGAACAGGTTTTATCGAAAGGCGATTTTGAATAGGTCTATTATTCTATAACGCCGCAGACCATGCGTGCGCCGCCTCCGCCGAGAGGAGCGGGGTGGTCGCTGTGGTTGTCGCTTCCAATATGAATCATCAGCGAGTGTCCTTTCAGCTCTTTCAATTTTTTAATTTTCGGAGCGAGCACCGGATACATTGCATTTCCGTCTTTATCGACATAAAGCGCGGGTAAATCGCCCTTGTGACCTTTGTCGTCCCACGGAAAAGAATGTTTTCCGGTCTTTGTCGGATCCCAGTGACCTCCGGCTTTCATGCCGAGTCCTTTTTCTGATGCGCTGCAGTCGCAATTTTCATGCACATGAAAACCGTGAAGACCGCTTTCAAGTCCCTTCAAATTTGGAAAAAACGCGATTCCATACTTTGTTTCAACGGCGACAACTTCGCCCGCCGGCATATCGCCGCTTTCTGCAAGCAGAAACATGGGAATGACAAGATGTTTTGCTTCCGACTTGGGATCGTAATGCTTTATTTCATCTTGATGCATCATGCCATCGTCGGCAAACAGCCACGAACCTGCTAAAAGCAGGACTGAAAGAAAAATCATTTTCTTCATATTTTAATCTCCATGCTTTGATTATACTTAAAATGCACGGGACAGAAAAGACTACCGGGAATATGTAAAGGAGAAGTGAGGCGCCGCTGCGGTTTATGACCGGCTTGCCGAGTCTTACGCGTTAATGAGTGGTTTTTCAGTAGAACAAGAAAAAATGCCGTGATATTGTGCCTGGTGCGGACGGAATACACGGCTTGTACAGGCGGAACACTGCCGCCGCTTAAAAAAACAGGTAATGACCGCCGCCTGCAAGAAAACTTACAGCAGACGGTCGCTTTTCAGTCAATTTTTTACCTGCCGGCGTTTTAGTCCGTGGGGCGGGTAAAGAATTTGCCGAGCAGGTCTTTTGTTTTGAGGACGTTGACAAAGGCCTGCGGGTCGGCTTTTCCAATCAACTTGAATAGAACGGCGGCTTCGTCGGCGGAAACCACGGTGTATAGGAGCGTTTTCTTCGTGTGTTGATAGCAGCCCGTGCCTTCAAAACGCGTTGCGGCATGGTTCGTGTTGGCGCGGATGATTTCGAATAGTTCGTCGGGTTTTTCGGTGATGATTAAAAGCGTTGACTTTTGGTAACGGTGGTAGAGCATATTGAGCACTTGCGTGGACGCGAATTGAAAAATGATTGAATACAGCGCACGGTCCCAGCCGAAAAGCAGTCCGGCTATCGCAAGCACGATACAATTTCCGGCAAAAATGACGTTCCACATATTCTTGCCTTTGCGCTCAGAAAAATAAATTGCAATAAAGTCCGTCCCGCCGCTTGTTGCGTCGGCGTAGAGGCAGCAGGTAATTGCAACGCCGTTCACCAGTCCCCCGAAAATCGAGCACAAAAGGACGTCATGGGTAATCATAAATGTAGGCAGAAAGTCTTTGAGCATGGACGAAACGAGAATCATGACGAGCGAAAATATCGTAAACTTTTTGCCGATGTAGCGAAAACTAATGTAGACGGGAAAGGCGTTTAAGACGAAGTAGACTGCGGAATAGGGAATGGAGACGCCGCCGAATTTTTGTGCGCTCCGTTGAATAAGGAGCACGATGCCCGCAAATCCGCCGGGAAAGAGGTTTGCGCTGTACACGAAAGTGTTAAGGTTTGCCGCAAACAGCAATGCGCCGAGCGTAACCAGCATGGCTCTCTTTGTCATCGTCGGCGTGGGAAGTATCGTTGTAACTGGTTTCATGCACAGATGATACAAGATATGACGGCGCGGTGTCTATTCAAGCGGCGGGGAATAACGGTGAGCGGTTACTGCGTAGTTTAGAGATTTTGCGGGGGGAGGGGGGTACGTCTTCTCCATTGCTTACGTGTTAAATAATCTGCCATCGGAAAATACAACTTCCCATCCGCTCCATAAAAACGCCGCCGGAAAACATAACTTTCCTGACGGCAGTAATTCTTTCCTTATGCCTTAAACTTCCCGACTTCCGCGGCAAGGTTGTCGATACTCTGTTTGTTTTGCTGGGTAATGCCGCGGACGTCTTGGACGGCGCTGTTGATTTGCGCGGCACCGGATGCCATGCAGTTCATGTTGTCCGTAATAATGCGGGTGCGCTCGTCAAGTTTTTGCATTTCGCGGGCAACGCCTTTCCCGCTTTTAAGCATTGCTTCCGAGCCGTTTTGCACTTTCGTCGTTACGTCATTGATACTTTTGATTGCGGTAAGGACTTCGCGGCTGTCGTGTTCCTGCTCGCGCATTGCGTCGGTCAGCTGACTGCTCATAAGATGGACTTGTTCTGCGCGGTCAAAAATGACGTTGAACTTTTCTTCCACCGTTTTTGCAGAGGCAGAGAGAATTGCAATCTCTCCGCCGAGCGTTTTAAGCGTCGCCGTAATCGCCTTTCCCTGCATTCCCGCTTCTTCGGAAAGTTTCCGGATTTCGTCGGCGACAACGGCAAATCCCTTGCCCGCCTCTCCTGCGTGTGCGGCTTCAATCGCAGCGTTCATGGCAAGAAGGTTCGTCTGGCTTGCAATATTTTGAATGACGCTCGACGCTTCCATAACGCTGCCGGATGCTTCTTCAATTTTTTGCGTAACCGTATTCGATTGTGCAAGCGTCGCCTTGCCGTCGCCTGTTGCGTCCGTCAGACTTTTAATCACTTCATCAGTTTTTCCGAGCGTTTGTCCCATCGCCGCGATGTTCTCCGCCATCTGTTTGACGGAGGCAGAAGATTCTGCAACGCTTGCGGCCTGCGATTCAACGCTTTCATTGAGCGATTTAATCGTCTCGATAATTTCTGCGACCGTAGCCGCCGTTTCGGTAACGCTTGCCGCCTGCGTCTGAGCCTGTTCCTTTACGCCGTCGATACTCGCGCTGATTCCGTGCACGGCGTCCGCCGTTTCCGTCATCTTTGCGGCCAGACTGCTGCCGATTTCGCGCATTATGCGGCTGTTTTTGCCGATTGAGCGGATTGACGTGCCGATTTTTTCAATTGTCGCATTAAAATAAACGGCAAGATGCGTAATTTCGTCGTTGCCCGTAACCGGCAGACGGACGGTTAAGTCGCCGTCGCCCTGCGCAATATCTTCAAGCGCAATGCTGATTCGCTTAATCGGTTTGATAATCATCGTCGTAAAGCGCAGGGAAAAGAGAACGGCGATCACCATGATGATGACCATCGTGAATGCCAAAGAGCTGACGAGCACCTGATTCTGCTTCAAGATAAAGGTTTTTGGAATAAAAACGATGGCGCCGAGCGTTGTAACTTCTGTTTCGATTGGAGCGGTTATCACATAATACGGTACGCCGCCGTCGGTAAAATTGAATGTCTTGCGGTCTTTGTAGGAATAGCCCTGCAATTCGGTAATGCCGGCGTCCGCAATATCTGCGCACAGTTCCGTTGTGTTGAACGAATTAGCGATAATCTTTCCTAGATTGTCGATGAGCATGATTTTTGCTCCGATTGTTGAAGCGTTATCTTCATTGATCGCAGACGTTAATGCGGAAAAATCGATATTGATTCCCACAACGCCTTTAAAATTCCCTGCCGTGTCGGAAACCCGCTTTAAAATAGAAAGAACTGCCTGCGTCGGAGAAACTTTTACGGCTTCGCTGGCGTAAAAACCGGTTTGACTTGCCATTGTTGCCTGATACCAACTGCGTGTGCGGGGGTCGTAGCCGTCTTTGCGGTCGCGGTGCGGATAACGCAAAAAACCGCCGTTTTCTTCGATGGCAATAAAGAATGCTTTGACGCTCCGGTTTTCCTTTTCAAATTGCATAAAGAGCTTATCAACGGAATCTTCATAACTGCCGGGTTCCGGATTCATGGGTGAACTGCCGGCTGGCGTTTTTTTATTTATGTACGAAGTAATGCTGTTGTCTGGAGACGTGATAATGTCATGCGTCAGGACGGTCATAAAAACATCCTTTGCGTCTGCAAAATAGAGCTGCGCCAGTTTTTCAATGTGCATGAATTCTCCCTCTGCGGTTTGCTTGAGCTGCTCAGTGAGCCGCTTGTTTGCCTGCGGATAGAGCGTCAGCACCAAAGTACAAGCCACTAAAAGCGCGAACAGTACGAATCGGATAAAGATTTTTATCCTGAGACTTACCTGCTTCCCTCTGTCTTTCATGTTACTGTCCCCTCCCCATGCGGACGGAAGTGTTAATAAATGATTCCATGCGAAATGCTCCTTGAGTACATTTAATATACAGTCGTTATCCGGCTGTTTAATTGAAATGAGATGTTTTAAATCGAGCCGTTTGTGCGATTTAAAAGTCATCGCTCCCATTCGATAATGAAATTGTCGAATGGAACCATTATAAAGACGCACGGGAATAAAGCAAGGAATTTTCTAGAGTGCTCAATTTATTCCGGCTCAAAAAGTCCGCACTGCAGAATATTGCGTTCGGTGCAGGGAAAGGGATTGTAGAACTGCACGTATAGCCGGAGGAATGGAGCGGTGAGTGCAGTTTTTTCGTTCCGGAACAGTCTGCTGATGAGCCTTTTTCGCGCGGGCAGGAACTCTGTTCTATCATTTAAACTTCGTCCGCCGCTGTCCGCTCAACGTTCTTTGCAGGCTGCATTTACTCAGCGTGAAAGAAAGATACTGTTTTTGCAGCCTGCCCAAGTTTGCTTCCAGCAAACTTGTTGCGAAGTCTTGTCTGTGCGCCTTTTCTGCATTTCTCGTCTTAAGCAGTCTGTTATTGCAAAAGACAACGCCTCCCTCCGCCCCGTAAAAACGGGAGCCGGAAAACTACATCTCCTCAGCGACAGCCTCTGTCCTTCCAACACCTGCCAATTAAAAAGGGGCTGCCCGCATTTCTGCGAACCGCCCCTTTTTAAGCCGAAAAATCTCTTATACGCACATTAAAAGCGTTTTAGAGTCAAGTTTTATGCTTGCGCCGGAAACCTCTTTTCCGCCGGTTTTAAGGACATTCAGCGCAACGCCGCCTTGTACCGGTTCAAGATGAGCCACCGTATCAAAAAACGGCTGTAAATCCGCGCTTAAAGTGTCGGAAAGTTTTGCGCTTTCGTTTGTCGCACTGAACCACGCGGTCATTTGTTCTGCGCTCACAAAATCGGCGACAGTTTTTACATCTCCTGCGCTCAGTTTTGCAACGTCTGCGCCGTCGATAATCAAGGCAGAAACGTTTATTCCGCCTTCTTTCAGCGCCTTGAGCGTATTTACGACTTTCGGAAGCGAAAAAGTTTCCTGATTGAAGTTCAAAATCGTTCTGCCGCGCACAATCGTTTCATTCAATTCTGCCATATCGCCGAGATTTTTCTTTTTGCCGATTTCTGCAAGTATGCTGTCATACCACGAAATAACGTTGGACGAATGCTGGTCATACGAAACATGAACGAGGTGCTTGTCGCTCAAAAGCGCGTCAATGCCAAACTGCACCAAAACCGACGTTTTGCCCAGTCCCTTCTTTGCGGTTACCAGCCCCAGTTTTCCGGCTTTCAGCCCGCCGTTCGCAGCCTTATCAAAAAAACGGACAGGGCTGTGGTCAATAAGATCCTGTTTTACCATTCCAATCTCCTTGTCAGCGGCTATTTATTGCCGGCTTTTTTCTCTTCCTGATATTTTTTGATAAGTTCTTCCGCAACCGCATTCGGAACTTTGCCGTATTTTTCGAATTCCATCGTAAATTCTCCTTTGCCCTGCGTGGACGAACGAAGAATCGTAGAAAAACCGAACATTTCGCTCAAAGGAACTTCCGCATTGACTGTAGAAGAGCTGTTTTCATCGGTAGACTCGCCGATAATGCCGCGCCGCTGATTGATAAGACCGAAGATATTGCCCTGGAACTCCGTCGGGGCGGAAATCTGGACTTTCATAATCGGTTCAAGAATAACCGGCTTCGCCTTTGCGTAGCCCTCGCGGAATGCGCCGATTGCCGCCGTCTGGAATGCAATGTCGGAAGAGTCGACAGGGTGGTACTGACCGTCGTTTATCGTCAATTTTACGCCGACAATTGGGAAGCCAATGAGCGTGCCTTTTTCGACCGCCTTTTTGAAGCCCTTATCGCAGGACGGAATATATTCGTTTGGAATTGCGCCGCCCTTAATCGCGTCTACAAACTCGTAATCTTTATCCGCAAGAGGCTCCATAAAGCCTGCAACACGTCCATACTGACCGGAACCGCCGGTCTGCTTTTTGTGCGTATAGTTAAAGTCTCCGCGCTGCGTAATGGATTCGCGGTATGCAACCTGCGGCGCACCGGTTTCAACTTCGCACTTGTACTCGCGCTTCATGCGCTCAACGTAGACTGCAAGGTGAAGTTCGCCCATTCCCTTGATAATCGTTTCGTTCGATTCCGGGTCAATGGCGACTTGAAACGTCGGGTCTTCTTTTGTAAAGCGGTTGAGCGCCTTTGACATTTGCATAGCGGCGGCTTTATCTTTCGGTTTAACGGAAAGAGAAATAACCGGAGCCGGAACATACATTGATGCCATCGCATAGTTCAATCCGCCGCCGGTAAACGTATCGCCTGAAGCGCAGTCAACGCCGAAGAGCGCAACAATGTCGCCGGGAACGCCTTCGTTTATGTCTTCCATAGCGGCAGCATTCATGCGGACAAGACGGCCGACCTTAAAGCGCTTTTTTGCACGTGTATTGTACAATTCATCGCCTTTTGTCAACTTGCCCTGATAAATACGCGTATATGTAAGCTGACCATATTGACCGTCATCCAATTTGAATGCAAGCGCCACGCACGGTTTATTGTTGACCGGTTCAAGTTTGACCTGCGCTTCGTTGTTGTCGATGTCGTATGCAGTATTTTCGACTTCAGTCGGATTCGGAAGATAGCGCGTAACACCGTCAAGAAGCGGTTGAATTCCTTTGTTCATATGAGCGGAACCGCAGAAAACACCGACAAACTGCTCGGAAATCGTTCCTTTGCGAATAGCCGCAATAACGGTTTCGGCAGGTACGGTTTCATATCCGTTGTCTTCCATGAGCGCTTCCATAAGCGCGTCATCAAACATCGATGCCGCATCAAGAAGCTGATTACGGTATTTCTTTGCATCTTCGACCATGTGAGCGGGAATTTCCGCAGTGCGAAGTTCAGAACCGTCCGCGCCTTCAAAATAAATCGCTTTCATCGCGATAAGGTCTACAACGCCTTCAAGTTTATCTTCCAAACCGATTGGAAGTTCCATCATGTGGGCATTAAGACCAAGTTTTTCGCGGAGTTGACTGCATACGCGCAAGGGGTTTGCGCCCTGACGGTCGCACTTGTTTACAAAAGCAATGCGCGGTACGTGATAACGTTTAAGCTGGCGGTCTACCGTTATTGACTGGGACTGAACGCCTGCAACGGCGCACAAAACAAGAATCGCGCCGTCAAGAACACGCAAAGAACGCTCAACTTCGATTGTAAAGTCAACGTGTCCCGGAGTATCAATCAAATTGATTGTATAATCTTTCCATTGAACCTGAGTTGCTGCAGATTGAATTGTAATTCCGCGCTCGCGCTCCAAATCCATCGAATCCATCACCGCGCCGACGCCGTCTTTGCCGCGAACTTCATGAATCTGATGTATCTTGTTGCAGTAGAATAAGATACGTTCCGACAGAGTGGTTTTACCGGAGTCAATGTGGGCGCTGATACCG
>CAUTOZ010000007.1:0-37477 GCA_963539635.1 uncultured Treponema sp. | reverse complement strand
CGGTCTTTTTGCATATCTTCACTCCTCAAGGAGAGTAGATATTCTCGCATGGACGCGAACTCCATTGTATCTTTCTAATTTTATTCTCTGCTCTCTCTTTCTAAATTCATATTCATCGAGTTACCTCAAACAACGAAAAATACCACTTTATCATTCAAATGCTTCTGCTGACGCCCCACTACACTTGAAATTTTCCAATCTCCGCTGAAAGGCTGTCAATACTGCGCTTATTGGTTATTGTGATGTCGTTTACTTCATGGATAGCGCGGTTTATCTGCGATGTACCTGTTGACATTTCGTTGATGCCATTGGCGATATTGTCTGACATGGTGCCGAGTTTGTCCATTTCTTTGGAGACCAGCGTACTTCCGGAAAGCATTTCGCGGGAACTGACTCGCACTTCATTCGTCATGTCTTTGATTATGTCCATAGACTTCATAATGCGTCCGCTTCCCGAACGCTGCGCCTGCATTGCATTCATAATCGTGTGTTCCTGCGCCTTGGTTTGCTCTACCATCTCAAAAATACTATCGAATTGTCGTTCAACATCCAGCGCAGAGTCGTTTACTTTGCGGATTTTTTCTTTAAGCGTCGTCAAAATTGACGTAATATTTTTTCCGTGAATGTTGGATTCTTCGGCAAGTTTTCTGATTTCATCGGCAACGACCGCAAAGCCCTTACCCGCTTCCCCTGCATGAGCGGCTTCAATTGCGGCGTTCATCGCAAGGAGATTTGTTTGGTCAGCAATATTTTGGATAATCGTACTCGTCTCAAGAAGTATCTCAGAGCTTCCGTCAACGGACTTACTCAATTCAACCGTTTCAGCAATAACCGATTTACCGGCGTCCGTCGCGCTGTTCAAGGATTCAAGCATTTGCAAATTTCGCTCTACCCCATCGGCAACCGACGTAATATTCGACACCATTTTCGTAATCTCTTCATAGGAATCGCCGACATTCGCCGTCTGCGTTTCGATATGATTATCAAGACTTTCAATTGTCCGCATCATGACTTGCAGCGATGCTCCGACCGAAACAACGCTTGCCGCCTGCTTTAAAATCTGCTTTTTGACATTTTCAAGGTTGATAGTGATGCCGTTTATCGATTGCGCAGTATCACCCATATTCATGTTTAGTTCACTGCCGATTTTTTGCATAATTCCGACATTTGAGCCGACAGCTTTGACCGCAGTCCGGATCTTTTCAATCGTTTTATTAAAATATTCAGAAAGTTCAGTAATTTCATCGTTTCCCCGCACTGGCAGGCTGACCGTTAAATCGCCGTCTCCCTGCGCAATATCCTTTAGGGCAAATACAGTACGATTTATGGGTTTGACCAGTATAAGTTGAATGAAAGCGTTAAACACAACGATTATAAGTATGGTAAAAATCAGCGCCCCTATGATATTTCCGAGAAGCAATTTTTTGAACGCGGCAAAAATAATCGCCTTTTCGATACCGAGACAAAGATAAATTCCCGTCTCTGCTATGGGAGAGACAAAAATTATCGCATTTTTTTCAAAAATAGTGCGTTTACTGGAAGAAAAAGTATCGCCGTCGAACACGCGCTTTCCAATATTGTCCGTATTTTGACTATCAAAGCACGTCCCTGCTGCGTCGGTAAGCGAAAGCGTGTACGCAGGAATATCAGGGAATGCGATGGTTTTAAAATATGCGCTCAAAGGGTCAAGTCCAAGATCAACGGTTACAACGCCATTTTTCTTTGCGCCTGATATAAGCGCGGAGGTTGCCGTTATCATCGGAACGCCGGTTACGCTGTCGTTGTAAAGCTCACTCCAAACGACCTGCCGTTTTTGTTGTATGCCGTCATTTTTATACCAGTCGAGTTTTGTGTAGTCGTTTTTATCTGTGCTATATTCCCACGTCATATCGATTGCGCCGGATGCAGTGCGGAACCAGTACGGACCGGTTAGTTTTCTTCCTTCTACAGTATATGGCTCAAGCCAGTAACCGCCGCCTGAAATAGATTTGTCAGATGCCATAACAGTACGGCTGACATTGGAAAGCACGGCTTCATTTTCAAAACCAATATTAGTAACGAGAGAAGAATAATTTTGTGCAGTCGTTTCAAATTTGGAAAAAATGTTTGCGTAAATCGTATTGGCTTCGTTGTCGAGCCTGCCGGCAATTCCTGCGCGGATATTTTCTACGATAACGGCAGAAAAGCGCTTAAAAACAAAAATGCCGAGCGCACTGACAGATGGAATAAACACCGCACACAATACGAATGAAATTTTAAACGCGAGCCCAAATTTTTTCTGAGATGTAAAAAATGCGCTTATCGGTTTCATGTTTGCAAACTCCCAAATAGACAGCGTATATTACCGCGGACAATTCATGCCGCTTTAACCCAAAAGCGCCGCTCTAGACGGCAGATGATTTTATACATTCCTTAGTTAAAAGAAAAAGAGCGGCTAAGCGGAGTCGAACCGCCCTCTCAACCTTGGGAAGGTCGCATAATACCGATATACTATAGCCGCAAAATTAAGGAAAACACCGAAAATGAAAAGAAAAATCATCATCTGCGAAGACCTTGTAAGGCATAGTAATATAAATGCTCTGTCTGTTCAATCGTTTTGCGCTTTGATATACTCAAAAATATGAAGCCTACTCCTGACTACACCGTTATCTATTCCGATTCCGATATCATCGTCCTCAGCAAACGCGCAGGTCTTTTGATTGCAGCCGACCGCTATGATAGTGAAGCGCCGCGTCTTGACATGGCAGCGCAAAAAGAGTTCGGAAAACTTTACGCCGTGCATCGTATAGATAAAGACACATCAGGGCTTATCATCTACGCGCGTACTCCGGATGCACACAAAAATCTTTCAGCGCAATTTGAAAATCGCTGTGTCGAAAAAATCTACCATTGTATTGTCTACGGTAAACCGCTGTGGTCAAAAACGACCGTTTCTCTCCCGCTCCTTCCCGATGGGGATGCGCGTCATAGAACGACGGTCAACAAAAGTAAAGGAAAACCATCTGTTACGGATTTTAGACGAATAGGCGGCTCATCTTCCTATACGTGGATTGAAGCAAAGCCGCAAACTGGCAGAACCCACCAAATCCGAGCGCACCTTGCGGCGCTCGGTTTAAACATTGTCTGCGATACTCTATACGGCGGCAATGCAAAGCCTTTACGTTTAAGCGAAATAAAACGCAAATGGCATGGCGATGAGTATGTAGAACGCCCGCTTATAAGCCGCCTTGCGCTCCATGCGTACCGCTTACGCTTTACGCACCCTGCAAGCGGAAATGTGCTTACATTCTGCGCCCCATATCCCAAAGACATGGAAGCGGCACGGAAGCAATTTGCCAAATTGTTTAAAGTTGATCCGCTTGCAGAAACGACGGACGGTTTGCTGGATACGGATAGCTCTGAAATTTTTTTTGATGAAGCGGCTCATGAAGCGTAACATTTCTTTTGCCTTCATCTTATTTTTCCTGTGCGCCGCTGCGTTTTGTCGGAAAAATGATTTTTTTCTATCTATTGAGCCGTTCTTCGGAAGCCGCAGCGGAGAAATTGCCGAAATCCTTTTGCAAAGCGCGGGACATTCTTACGACAAAAAAAGCGAATTGATATGGTCGCACGCCCAGTTGCTGTACGCCGGCGGAAAAATTGCATTCGGCTGGAAGTGGCTGTACGCCGACGCATACGGCGCAGGCTTTATTCCCAAGCCGTCTGGAAAAATGCTCGATTCCGACTGGCTTGCCCGTGACGGCGTAAAACACGTTTTTTCGATAAACGACAATTTTATCAATTTTTCATCGTTTTTCGCAGGCGGCACGCTCGGTCTTTCCATTCCTTTGTTATCCGCACTTGAAATCACGCCGTCAGTTTCGTTTGACTACGAATATCTGCTTTTTAATGCAAAAGACGGTTTCGGATGGTACGGAGATGCCGGACACAGCAAAACCGGAACAAACGTTCCGTGGAACTCAAGCGACGCAGCGTTCATTCCCTCAGGAGGACTTTTCGGCATTTCCTACGACAGGCGGACTGTCTGCACATGGCTCGGCGTGTCGATACGCGCTGCCGCTTCCCCTAAACTCGAATTCGGGTTCGGGGTCTTTACGTCTCCGTTCGTTTTAGCGGAATCCATCGACCACCACGAAGACCGTGGCGCGGGCGCATTTTATTACGACAGAATGGTCGGTTTTTTTCGTGCGGGCAAAGCCGACTTTTATATCGCGTTCAATATCAATCGGACATTTGGAATAAAAACGTCGCTTGCTGTAACAGAACTTCACCGCATAGACGGCGGAACCTTTTTGAACAACAAAGGAAAGTTTGCTGACTATTATTCGCTTCGCGGCTACCGCGCCGCTACAGAAGCGCACTATTTGGATATGGGAATCAGTTTTATCTACACGCCGGTTTCCCGCACGCGGACGGGACTTTTGAGATGTCGAATGCGCTAGGATTGTTTGCACCGGCGCTTTTCCAGTCAGCAGGGGATTTTGAAGTTCAACGCGCATTCTGTTATGCAGTCTGATTAAAAAATCTTCTTTAATTCACTTGCATACAGAAAACGGAAAACTTATAATAGCTTTTTAATGACGCAGGGAAACGGATATGCGGTATGCGCTTATACAGAAACCGATTTCTTATGGAGGAAAATATGAAAAAAACATTCATTAAATTGACAGCGATGCTTATTGCAGCAATTTTTATGGCCGGTTGTCAAAAAAAAGCGGACGGAAAACTGAAAATCGGCGTCATTCAGCTGGTTGAACATCCGGCGCTCGACGCAAGTTACCAAGGTTTTATCGACGGATTAAAAGAAGCAGGCTTTATCGACGGGGAAAACATTACGATTGACTATCACAACGCGCAAGGAGAACAAATTAACTGCGTTACGATTGCAGAAAAACTCGTTAACGACAAGGACGATTTAATTCTTGCGATTGCAACGCCGGCGGCTCAGGCAGTCGCAAACCTTACGAATAAAATTCCGATTTTGGTAACCGCCGTAACTGACCCCGAAAGCGCAAAACTCGTCCATAAAAACGAAATGCCCGGTACGAACGTCAGCGGCACTTCCGACCTTACGCCCTGCGCGGCGCAAATCGAACTCATCAAAAAAATCCTGCCGGGCGTCCGCTCAATCGGTCTTTTGTATTGTTCGAGCGAGCAAAACTCGCACTTTCAAATTGCGCTTGCAAAGAAAAAATGCGATGAACTCGGCATCGCATATGTGGAAGGCACCGTTTCCAACACGAATGAATTGCAGCAGGTTACGCAAAACCTCTGCGGCAAAACCGACGCGATTTACGCGCCCACTGACAATATGATTGCATCCGGTATGGCGACCGTCGCGCAGGTCGCGCTTGAAAACAAAAAAGTCGTCGTTCCCGGCGCAATCGAAATGGTTGCCTCAGGCGGACTTGCAACCTACGGACTTGACTATTACACGCTCGGAAAGCAGACGGCGCAGATGGCGGTCGAAATTCTGAAAAACGGAAAAAATCCTGCCGAACTTCCGGTGCAGTATTTAAAAACTTTCCGGCTCAGCGTCAACGACGAAACGGCAGCCGCGCTTGGAATTGACATGTCAGCGCTTCAAAATAACTAATAATGTGCGCACTTGCTTTGACAGTCGGTGCGCATTCATATTTTTTGAGTTTATCAACAAAAAACGTGCGCATTCAAATAAAGAATGCGCGTTTTGTGAGTTTGCGTTGCAAACAGGTAAAAATTTGTGCGCGTTTGCGTACGGTAAAAAGCCTTTCGACAGAGAAAGTTTTTTAGTAGGAGTAGCAATGGCAGTCTTGCTTGCAATGGAGGGCGCTGTATCGCAGGGAATTTTATGGGGGCTGATGACGCTCGGCGTATATTTAACCTTCAGAATATTGAATATTGCCGATATGACGGTTGACGGCAGTTTTGCCGCAGGGGGTGCGGTAACGGCCATGCTTATCATACGCGGCATGAATCCCGCGCTGACTTTCGTTTTTGTCTTTACAATCGGCGCGCTCACAGGTCTTGCGACCGGCTTTATGAACACCAAACTCCGCATAAATATTCTTCTTGCAAGCATTTTGACGCAAATCGCCATGTATTCAATCAATATCCGCATTATGAAAAAACCGAATATTTCGCTCTTCGGGCAAAGTACGCTTATGTCATCGCTCAAAGATTTTTCAGGCGGCGCGCTGACGACAACGCATTCATCCCTTATCATAGGTTTTATCGTCGTCTCTGCTCTCATTTTGCTCATGTATTGGTTTTTCGGAACGGAAATCGGCAGCGCAATCAGGGCTACCGGCAGCAACGAGCACATGGTGCGTGCGCTCGGCGTCAACACCGACACGACGAAAATACTCGGACTGATGATTGCAAACGGCATGGTCGCTCTTTCCGGCGCGCTCGTGGCGCAAAGTCAAGGCTATGCTGATGTCGGTATGGGGACGGGAACAATCGTTATCGGACTTGCCTCAATTATCATCGGCGAAGTGATTTTCGGCGAGCATTTCGGATTTTGGTGGCCGCTTATTGCGGCGGTATTCGGCTCGGTTATTTATAGAATCGTTGTTGCAGTCGTCTTGCAGATGGGCTTAAAGTCAACGGACTTAAAACTCTTGACGGCGCTCATCGTGGCAGCATCGCTGTCGGTTCCGGTTGTCAAAACGCGCATAATGCGCCGCCGCCGTTCTCTTCCCGGTATGAATATTGACGAAGAAGAAGATACGCGCCGCATTTCAAGCGAATCGAAAAATCCCGCTTCCCCCGATACGATTTTGCAATAAGCGAGGAATACGGAATGCTGAAACTTTTTAACATATCAAAGACATTCAATCCGGGGACTGTAACGGAAAAACGCGCGATAAAAACCGTCGATTTAACGCTTGAAGACGGCGATTTTGTTACGATAATCGGCGGAAACGGCGCTGGAAAGTCAACCTTGCTCAATTTGATTGCAGGCGTGCACTTTACGGACACCGGCTCAATCATTCTTGACGGTATGGATTTAACCGGCAAACCCGAATATTTTAGGGCGAAATACCTCGGCCGCGTTTTTCAAGACCCAATGATGGGAACGGCTGCCAACATGGAGATTCAGGAAAATCTTGCGATGGCAATGCGGCGCGGCAAAAAGCATGGACTTTCCTGGCACATTCAACCGGCGGAAAAGGCATTGTACAAAGAAAAACTTGCCCTCCTCGATTTGGGATTGGAAAGCCGCATGACTGCAAAAGCAGGGCTGTTGTCCGGCGGACAGCGGCAGGCGCTCACGCTCCTTATGGCGACGCTGCAAAAGCCGCGTCTCCTCCTCCTCGACGAGCACACTGCCGCCCTTGACCCCAAGACCGCAAAAAAAGTTCTCGAACTCACCGAAACCTTTATTACGCGCGATAAATTGACGACGTTTATGGTTACGCACAATATGCGCGATGCAATCCGCTACGGAAACCGCCTCGTAATGATGATGGACGGCAAAGTCGTTTACGATGTGCGCGGAGAAGAAAAGAAAAATCTGACGGTACAGGACTTACTTAATAAATTCGGTGCAAGCGGCGAGATGAACGACAAACTGGTACTGGGCTAGAACAGAAGGGGGGCCGGCGGTGAGCGGACGGTGTTAGAAAAACACAATTGAGGTGCCGCCGGCACAGGTTTATCCACAGACTTATAGTCTATGGATAAACCTGCAATCAAATGAACTTCGGCAGCAGAGAAAGATGTTTGAATGATTTAACGCTGTTCCGCCCGCCGCAAGTTTTGCCTGCGGCAAACAGTATCTTGCGGGGAAGGGGGGCCGGGAGCAAATTTTGTGTGTGTTGAGGACGCGTCCTTTTATTTTACCTCGACTTGGCACATCCGCATTGCATTGAGCGCGTTTTTGTGGCTTTCCGGCGTAACGCCCGCGCAGCATGACGAATCCACCGTTATTTTCGTCTCCGGCAGTGCGGCTTTGAGAACGAAAGCGTTGCTGATAACGCAAATGTCCGTGCAGAGCCCGACTAGTTCTATTTCCTCAAGCCCCGCAAGGGACGCAGCATATTCGGCAAGCGCGTTTGACCCGAACGCAGGCTTATTAAAAATTCGCGCGTCGTCCGTGTTCAGCCTGTCAGAAATCTGCCAGCCGCGCGTTCCCTCGACGCAGTGCACAACCGGCAGATTCCGTCCTTCCTGCGTTTCAAGATAGTTTGGGCCGTGCGTGTCGCGCGTAAAGGCAATCGCCTCTCCCGCAGCCTTATACGCTTCAATTTTTGCCGCAACGTTTTGAACAATCGCTGCCGCTTCTTTTGTCCCCAGAGCGCCGTCAATAAAATCGTTTTGCATATCGATAACTGCCAAAAGTTTCATAGTGTCCCCTCTTTTTCTTTGAATCTGGGCGCAGCCGGAATTTCCCGTCCGCTTTCCGCTGCAATCGGGCGCAGGATAGGTTTCGCCCGTAAGTGCATCTCCCTTCCTTCACTAAGCCGCCAGCACTCCTTTTTGCCGCCGCTGTTTTTCCAGTCCTCGTTTCCAGCGCATTTGTAACGAAAGTCCTGCGTCTTAAACGCATTTTTTCGCCGCCCGCAAGTTTTCCGTCAGTTTACCAAAAGCAAAGCGGCGATGAGAAAAACAGCGTTCTATTATTCAAACGCCTGTCTTTGCCGCCTCTTCAAGGACAGCAAACGTCTTTTTTACCGTTGTCTCCCAACTGAATTGTAAAGCCCGTTCAAGTCCTTTTTGCGAAAGAGATGCGCGAAGTTCCTTATCTGACACGACTTTTTCCATTGCTCCTGCAATTTCTACTATATTGTCTGAATCAAAATAAAACGCCGCATCTCCGCCCATTTCAGGGATTGCGCCTTTATTGGAACACAAAACCGGCACGCCGACTGCCATCGCTTCAAGCACGGGAAGAGCAACGCCCTCGTTGACGGAAGGAAAAATGCAGGCGGAAGAACCTGCGTAGAGTTCGGGGAACGTTTCGTGCGGAAAATAGCCGGTTAAAAATATGTCGGATGCGGCAGAGGATTCAAACGCCGCTTTATGGATTTCTGAAGAATACGCGCCTTCCGCTCCCGCAAGCACAAGCCGGTGCGGAAAGCCTGTCTTTTCCTTAAACAGCGAAAACGCCTTGATAAGTTCGATGTGTTTTTTTTCGGGGGACGACAGACGGGATGCGTAAATAAAGTACGGCTTCTTTATGGCGAAGGGCTTTACGTTCACGATGTCGCAATCAAGATGAATGACGGGATAAAAAATCTTATGATCGATTCCATTATGGACAACTTCGATTTTTTCTGCCGGAACGCCGTGCGCGGTCAAGTCCGCCCGTATGAATTCGCTTGCTGCAATAATGCGCTGCACCTTGTACAGTCCCCGCTTTATCTGCAATTTTTGAATCCAGTCGGTATTCCCTTCGACGCTGGAAGAAAGAATTGTGTTGACGACGGCAACGCCCGGCACCTTAAATGATACCGGAAGCACGCGGTCAGGCGCCGGATACAGGACTGCATCGTAGCCCTCGGCAGCGGCAAACTTATTGCACGCGGTAAAGTGCCAAAACCGCTCTGCGCTCAGGCTGTCTGGCAGGGCTGCAGATTTGAACGGGATTTCCGTGCCGGAGGTATAGGTGAATTTATCGATTTCCGAGCCGAAAAGCGTTACTGTGTGAGGCGCGTCCTGTTTGATATTCGCCGTAAACGAGCGAAGGTAACTTCCGACTCCCGAGCGGGCGTGGTCGCAGCCGAACGTGTCTATTCCAAGTTTCATTACCGAAATTATAGTATATTCAGTCGTCTTACGCTATACTTTCGTCATGCAGGAAAACGACGCATTTTCGCTTATCGCTCCCCAGTTGACTGAAAAACTATTCGACATGGATATAAAGACTCCGACAAACGTGCAGGAAAAAGTTATTCCGCTCATTGTTGACGGGAGAAGCCTCGTTTTTCAAAGCGAAACGGGCACCGGAAAAACGTTTGCTTACCTTTTGCCGCTTTTAACCAAACATTTGCAGGAAGAGGACTCGGCGACAGTTAAAATTATAATTGCCGCTCCAACGTTTGAACTTGCCTCCCAAATAAAACAAGCGCTTTCGCAGATAAGCGGCATAAAAACGGGGCTTTTAATCGGCGGCTCTCCGATAAAGCGGCAAATCGAATCGCTTAAAGAAAAACCGCGCGTTATCATCGGAACGCCCGCCCGCTTAGTCGAATTGATTCGCTTGAAAAAAATCAAAATCCAGACGATCAGCGCGGCGGTATTCGATGAAGCGGACAGACTTGTCAAAAAGGAACTTGTCGAAGATACGCAGGCGCTTAAAAGTCTGCTGCCGCGCACTTCGCAAATCATTGCGTGTACGGCGACAGCGGATAAAAAGACGCACGGCTTTTTTTCGGACGCAGAAGTCATCATTATGCCGGACGAGGACGTTTTGACGCATCGGATTGAACATTGGGCGCTTTACGCAGAAGCCCGCGATAAAATTGAAACGCTTAAAAAATTTCTGCTTGCCGCAAAACCTTCTAAAGCGCTCATTTTTACGTCGAGAAAAGACCAAGTCGAAAATATTTTTGCCAAACTCCGCTATAAAAATATTGACTGCGCCGCGCTTCATGCAAAAACGGACAACCAGACGCGAAAGGCGGCGATAGACCGCTTTAAAAGTGGAAAATGCCCTGTGCTTGTTACAAGCGACCTTGCTGCGCGCGGACTTGATATTCCAGACGTCAGCCACATTATCCAAATGGATTTTCCTTCCGACGAAGATTTTTTTATTCACCGCTCAGGACGTACCGCCCGCGCTGGAAAAACAGGCATCAACATCGTCATCGGCGACGAATATGAAATGAGGCAATATGCCGCCCTTGAAAAAAAACGTAAGTTTACCGTTTACCCCAAAGTGATTTTGCGTGGAAAACTCTGCGCGCCGGAATAATATTTTGGGGGAGGCGAGAGGAAACTTGTAATAAGGAATGGAATGACTGGAATAGTCCTTTCCATTGATTTTTCTGCCGCATTATATGACTATAGGGTACACCTTAATTTTTGCGAGGAACTATGATTATTACGCAGACGCCGTTCCGTATGTCGTTTTTCGGCGGAGGGACGGATTTTTCGGGATTTTACAACGAGCACGGCGGCGCGGTGATTTCGACGACGTTCGATAAGTATTGCTACGTTACGGTGCGGCACCTGCCGCGTTTTTTCGACTATAAAACGCATCTTTCCTACTCTCAAAACGAGCAGGTCGATTCTTACGATGAAATAAAGCATCCCGCAATCCGCAATGCGATGAAATGGCTTGATATGCACGAAATCCGCTTGACGTATGAAAGCGACTTGCCTGCGCGGAGCGGACTCGGCACGAGTTCATCTTTTGCAGTCGGAATGCTCGAAGCCTTTTACGCGCTCAAAGGGCAGTACGCAGGGAAGCGAAAACTCGCCGACGACGCAATTTACCTTGAACGCGGGCTGTGCCAAGAAGCAGGCGGCATTCAAGACCAAATTGCGGCAAGTTTCGGCGGCTTAAACCGCATAAACTTTTCCAAAGACGGCTATACGGTCAATCCGATTGTCATTTCGACTGAACGGAAGCACGCGCTCAACGCGCGTCTCATGCTCTTTTTTACCGGATTTTCGCGCTTTTCTTCCGACATTCAAAAAGAGACGGAAAAGTCGATGAAAGACAAGACTGCAGAACTCATAAAAATGTACGGCTTGGTCGACGATGCGGAAAAGATTTTGACTGACAAAAACACCAATCTTGACGAATTCGGAAAACTTCTTGACTACTCGTGGAAGTGTAAGCGCGGCATTTCCTCCGGAATCAGCACGTCGTCAATCGACGAGCAATACGAGCGTGCTGTACAAGCGGGCGCACTCGGCGGAAAACTCTTAGGCGCGGGCGGCGGCGGATTTTTACTCTTTTACGTCCCTCCGGAAAAACAAGCCGCCGTCAAAGCCGCGCTCAAAAATCAACTCTACGTTCCTTTCCAGTTTGAAAGCGAAGGCACAAAAATTATTTTTTACAATCCGGAAAACTATGAAGGATAGTTTGTAATCAAGGAATGCACTCAGATGCGGGGAGCGGAAAAAATGGGGCATTTGCTGCGGGACGGGTTGTATTTCCGCTTGGCAATGGTGTTTGGGGACGAGAAACGGTGCCCGCAAACACGAACGTAATGGTTTTGCGGCGGAGGAAAGACTCTGAATGATTTTGCAGCGTTGTCGCCCACCTGAGCCTTTCCATTCCATTTTCACGATGCCGCGGCTCACACAAACCCTATTTGTTCTCGAGTTTTGCGCAGGCAAAACTCGTGCCGGCGGTAACTGCACTTCATCTTTCAAACTCTATTCTCTGCCGCCGGCGTTTGAACTGCCTCTCTAAAATCAATATACTAAAGCCACGATTTGGAACATCGTATTTCAAGATAACCCGTTCCGAAACAGGCGTTTCCGAGCAGGTTTACTGTGTATGAATTGCGTTCAGCTGGATGGCGGGCGCTCTGTGTGAGGAAACTATGTCATTGGATAAAATGCGTAACATCGGAATCATGGCGCACATCGACGCGGGAAAAACGACGACGACGGAGCGAATTCTCTTTTATACGAAAAAAATACATAAAATCGGCGAAATAGACGATGGTCAGGCGACGATGGACTGGATGGCGCAGGAGCAGGAGCGCGGCATTACGATTTGCAGCGCAGCGACTACGACATATTGGAAAGACTATCAAATAAACATCATTGATACGCCCGGTCATGTTGACTTTACAGCGGAGGTCGAGCGATCGCTGCGCGTTCTTGACGGCGCGGTTGCGGTTATCTGCGCGGTTGACGGTGTTCAGCCGCAGACAGAGACAGTCTGGAAGCAGGCGGACGAATTTAAAGTCCCTCGTTTGTGTTTTATGAACAAGATGGACAGAGTCGGCGCGGATTTTTTCGGGTCGATGGACGATGTTGCTGCAAAATTCGGCGTGGAATGCCTTGCGCTTCAAATTCCTATTGGAGAAGGCGCGGACTTTGAAGGCGTTATCGACCTGCTTTCTATGAAGGAACTGCGCTGGGATTCCGAGTGCGACGGTGAAAAAATCACGGAAAGCGAAATCGATTCGTCCCGTATGGAAACTGTAAGCGAGTGGCGAGAAAAGCTCGTCGATACAGTCGCCTCTTTTGACGACGCGCTTGCGGAGCTTTACCTTGACGGCAAAGAAATTTCTACAGAACAGCTTAAAACTGCCATCCGCAAGGGAACGATTTGCCGCGCGTTTGTGCCGGTTTTGATGGGTTCGGCGCGGCACAACCAGGGGGTTCAGCCGCTCATCGATGCAGTAGTGGACTATCTGCCAGCTCCGGATGAAGTGCCTATTCCAGTCGGCATACACGTCAAAAAGGATAAAGAAGAAAATATTGAAGTTCCGTGCGATGCAACAAAGCCTGCCGTAGGGCTCGTTTTTAAGATTCAATATGACCGCGAAATGGGCGAGATGTGCTATGTGAGAATGTATTCGGGGAAAATTTCTGCGGGTATGCAGGTTTTTAATACGGGAAAACATAAGAGAGAGCGCATAAATCGTATTTTACGAATGCACGCGGATAAAAACGAAAGCATAAACGAACTTTCGGCAGGCGATATTGCGGTTTGTATCGGATTTAAACTTGCGCAGACAGGGGATTCGATTGGAAGCGAAGGCTTTCCCGTCCTGCTTGAACAGCCGGTATTTCCACAACCAGTGATTTCCGTTGCGCTGGAGCCAGAAAGTATTGCCGAACGTGGAAAAATGAATGAAACGCTTGAAATTCTCTCTCGTGAAGACCCGACGTTTACTCATCACGAGGACGCGGAAACGGGTCAACTTATTATCAGCGGCATGGGTGAACTGCATTTAGACGTTCTTGTTACGCGGATGCGCGACGACTTCGGTGTGAAATGCCGCGTCGGCTCTCCGCAGGTTACATATCGAGAAGCCGTTACTGCTATAGCAGAAATGAGCGAAAGTTTTTCCAAAACGCTCGGCGGAAAAGAAAATGCGGCGGGAATCACGGTGCGCGTAGAGCCGCGTAAGCAGGGAGACGGAAATTCTTACGCCTGCACCGTACACGACAACTCAATTCCGAAAGAAATTTACGAAGCGGTTGAAAGCGGCTTTAAGAATTCTCTTGAGGCGGGCATAAAATACGGCTATCCCTGCACGGACACAGCCGTTATCGTAACCGCGCTCGAATATAACGAGTTGACGGCGACGACTTTCGCGTTTGAAGCCTGCGCGGCTCAGGTTTTTGATAAAGCCTGTGAAGCCGCTTCTCCGGAACTTTTAGAACCTGTCATGAATGTCGATATTTCCTGCCCGAAAGACTTTGTAGGAGAGGCCATGAGCCAGATGACACAGCGCGGCGGCATTATCATGGGACAGGATTCTAAAGCGGGCGGAGAAATTATTCATGCACAGGCGCCGATGGCAAAAATGTTTGGATTTTCTACAAATCTCCGATCGGCAACGCAGGGGCGCGCAGCGTTCAGCATGGAGTTCAGCCATTTCCAAGTGAAAGTCGGCGGACTGTAGAAGCGGGACTGGAAAAACGGGAATTGCCGCACTCGCAGTGGAGTTTTGCTGCCGCGTTTGCGGCGCCCCGCGGCGGTGCGATTCTTTCCCTCTCGAATATCAATGCCGCGCAAAACTGCAATGCGCTCTTTTCCCTGCACGACAACTGCCGGTACCCCGCCATTTCATTCGTGCCGTCTTCACCTTTAATATATTTTCCTGCGGGTTTATTCACCTCGTAAGAGTGCGGGGCACTCGTGCAGGCGGTAACTCATCTAAATCTTTTTCACTCCGTTTTTACCGCCTGCGGTATTTCCTTAATTTTTGTGTATTTCCAGTCATTTGCATGCGTATTGGGACGAAGTCCGCAGATCCGTTCGTTTTCCGCTTGCAGTTGATTTTTTATCATCTGTTTGAATACCGTCATCAGCGGTTCCGCATCCGCGTCAGTCCGGCAGAGGCGTTCGCTTTGCAGTTCCTTGATGAGGTAATAACACGTTTCGATAGTCGAAATGCACTCGGGACGCGGTTCGCGCTTAAATGTAAAAATGGAGCGGTAGCCGCCGTAAAACGACAGTTTCGGCAGCGCAAGCAGATTGGGACTGTGTTCGATGACTTTGCGTGAGCAAAACCACGTAGCATCAATGATGAGTGCAAGCAGCGTTTTTGTGCGGAGGGATTGCTGCAGCGGCTTTGAGCGCGCCGTATATGCGTCTGAGGCTGGATACAACAGCACGGGAAAGTAGCGCGGGTCAGAAAGCAGCGTAAGAAGCCGCTGGTTTTGCGTAAAATCCACACCGACAAGCGTCTCTGCATTTTTAAGCGAAATGTGCGAAAGCCGCCCCGTTCCCGTCCTCTGCCGCCGCTGCTCTTTCGGATGCATTAAAAAGACAAACTTTATTCCCGTATCGATTTCACGCGTATATGCGCAAAGACAAAATGCCTGCGGCCGAAAACATTTTTGACACCGTTCACTCATTCCGCGATTATATCTAAAACCGTAGGCGCCTGCTACCTCGTTCGGCAGGCGGCGGAGAATGGCGGTTGAAAGAAACCTGAGGATTTTGCCCGCAGGTCAGCGGGACGAGGAATGACTCAACTCGGAGCGGGCGGGGGCTGTTTTGTGATTTTGTACGTGGTAATGGAGAGCCGCAAAGTGGTCAGTATCTTCGAGCTGTTTTTACATCGTCTTGCCGCTCTTACACTGGTGCACCGTCCCTTCATTGCCGCGCCCCCAAAAGAAATATTTTCCCCCCGTTTTGCCGCAGGGTAAAATTGAAGCAAGACGCCGGTATCATGCCATAACTTCAAGAGCAGCAATATCCCCCTGCATGGGGACGGAAATACGGTGTGTTTTCGCCCCTGCTTTAAGTTGGACGCAAGATGAAGGAATGCAGCGCTTTCGTTAAATCTTTAAAAAAGTAATCAGCGTCCGACGCGCTCAGGCGGAGTGTAAACTCCTTGTGTATATCTAAACATGCCGTTTGCAGTCCGCCCATGCCCAATTACCCGTTTTCCGATATACTCTCTATCAGGAACGCAGGAAGAAACTCGCGTCTGTCGTTCCGGTGAGTAAACAAATGCAAAACTCCCAAGATATGCTTTTGCCGGGAGATTCCGGCGGACAGAACGAAAAAACAGATATTCCCCTCGATGAAGACGAGGTTGCGCTCTTTCTTGCCGACGGCGGGCCGATGTCAGCCCTGTACGACAATTTTGAAGAGCGTCCCGTCCAAATCTCCTTGATGCGGCAAATTGCACGAGCGTTCAATAAAAACGCGATTGGCGTTTTTGAAGCGGGGACGGGCGTCGGAAAATCATACGCGTATTTAATTCCTTCTATTATATGGGCGCTCGAAAACAAGGAACGCGTTGTCATTTCGACGGGAACGATAAACTTGCAGCAACAGTTATGCGCAAAAGACATTCCGGCGGCAAAAAAAATAATTGGCAGAGACTTCAAATTTGTTTTGATGAAAGGCAGGCAGAATTTTTTGTGCAAACGACGATTTGAAGATGCCCTTGCACAGCGCGCGCTCTTTGAAGAAGACAATGAAGTCATGGATGCGCTTGCCGACTGGGTAAAAACGACTGCAACGGGGAGCAAAAGCGACCTCACCTTTTTACCGCCCTCTGCCGTATGGGCGCGTATCAATTCAGAAAGCGACGGCTGCATGGGCGCTCGCTGCCCTTTTTACGCCGAATGTTTTGTCATGAAAATGAAAAAAGAAGCTGCCGCCGCGCATATCCTCGTCGTTAATCATCATTTACTGTTTGCCGACATCGAGTCCCGTATGCACGGAGCAGGATACGAAGATGCAGCGGTGCTTCCGCCTTACCGCCGTATCGTTTTTGATGAGGCGCACGGTATCGAAAGCGCGGCAACCAGTTTTTTTAGCGATGCGTTCAGCCGCTTTAAACTCGTTAAGCAGCTCAACCTTCTCTATCGCAAAACTCGCGCTTCCGTTTCAGGCTATCTTGCGACGCTTTCCATTCTCACGTCGAATGAAGACGCTGCCGCCGAAGCCTATGAATGCGCCGAGCGGGTAAAAAGTAATCTGAGCAATCTTGATACCGCTGCGCTCGACCTTTTACAGTCCGACTTCAACATTAGACTCTGCGATTCGACTGCCCGCGCCTTTGGTCCAGTCATTGCGCTGTGCGGTACGCTTGCAGCGGAACTAGGAAAATTGACTGGTTTTACGCGCGAAATTATGGAGGCAATCTCCGACGACGACAAAGACATTCCCGTATTTTGGGAAACGAAAGTCGCACTCCGTCGTCTTGAAGACATGAGCGCCGTTTTACGCGACTTTACGCTGTGGGATGAAAAGCGGGACACCGTCTTTTGGCTTAAGCGGAATAATCTTCCGCACGATATTGCTGACGCAAGCGGGAAGTCCTCTTACGCGGTTTTTACTCGAACGCCGCTCGATATTGCGCCGCTGATGAGCGCAGGCGTTTTTGAACCGATGAAAAGCGTTATTTGCACGTCTGCGACGCTTAAAACCGGCTATGATTTTTCGTATTGGCTCAGGCGTGCAGGTATCGCTTTTATTGATAAAGAGCGCGTCTTGCAGCAGGACTTTCCGTCTCCCTTTCCGTATAAAAAAAATATGCTTTTTGCAGTCCCCTCTGATTCCCCCTCCCCTGACGATATGCGTTTTCAGCAGTATATCGAAAGCGCTGTGTGCCGCCTCATCCATGCTGCAGGCGGACGGACGCTTGTGCTTTTTACGTCTTACGAGTCGCTAAAAAGCGCGTTTGACTACGCTTTGCATTCTCTCAAAAGTTTTTCCGGTTCCCTTTTGCGGCAGGGTACAGATGATAACGCACGGCTTTTGGAGCGTTTCCGCACAGAAAGCGAAAGCGTCCTCTTTGCGACCGACTCGTTTTGGCAGGGCGTGGACGTTCCGGGAGAGTCATTGTCTCAGGTGATTATCGTAAAACTGCCCTTTACCGTCCCCAATGATCCGGTGTTTACCGCGCGCGCAGAGGCCGTTGAAAAACGCGGCGGCAGTTCGTTTATGGAGTTGAGTTTACCCGAAGCGGTCATAAAATTCCGGCAGGGAGCGGGCAGACTTATGCGCACAGGCTCCGACCGCGGTGCCGTCGTCGTACTCGATAAGCGGCTGTACGAAAAACGCTACGGTGCGCTTTTTTTAAGAACGCTCCCCGAATGCAAAAAGATATACGAACCATTAGCCGACCTCTGCACTGCCGTTTCACGCTTTTTAGATGCGTAACGGAATTGTGCCGTTTTGCGCAAAGATTTTTTGCGCTCGTTTTGATTCGTGCTGAGGATTTTATACCCCGCTGCTCTGCGTCGGGAGGAGGAGATTGGAAAAAACGTTTCGCCGTCGCAGGGCAGGTTCCATTCCTCTGTTGACTAGAAAGACGCTTCCCATCACCTCAATTAAAACACTGTCAAACCCGCAATATCGACTGAAAAACTGTTTTGATGCGCTTCTGGATTGGGGCGGTACTTAAAAATGGCGTACAATTGAAAACTGAATGCGTAATTTGCCGCCCCGCTTATATCCGGCGTAAGCGTCAACGCCGCCTTAAATGCCAATTCGTCGCTGTAAACACATTTTTCTTTCGCCGCAGTCCGCACATACTCCGCCGTATTTTTTGCCGGCGTCCGGCTTTCGGAGCCGAGTTTGGCAAGATAGGAGGTACTGAGCGCAAAACGGTTGGTGTACAAAAGCGGCAGCACGTTCGGCGCCCACTGAATTTCTTTTGCAAAAAGCACCGCAGAGGCTTTTGCTGCGGCGTAGTAGCCCTCTGCAGGAAAAAGAGCGGCTTCAAGCGTAAGCGGAAGATTATTCGTCCAGCCGTCGGCATTTTGGATAGGCAGAAGACGCGGAATTTTTACTCTGCCGGAAAGTCCCGCATTTTGGTACTCCGAATACGGCAGGCGCATTGCCAAAAGCGGCGCGGTATAGTGCGCGGCATAAAAAAGCGCAATCTCCGCACCTGAATACTCATAAAATTCCTTGCCTGACTTTGCGATATTCCCAAATGCAGCCGACGCCTTGTCCGAAACAAAAAGCCGCTGAGTCCGGTTGCCCGTCTCTAAAATGCCGAACAGATGAAACGCTGCCGCCTCCCCTAAAAACATTCGCTCAATTTGACGGGGCGGAAGGATATGTGCGGTTTGTCTGCCCTCAAAAATATGAAAATCATTGGTAAATTTAAAGTATGCGTTCTTTCCCGCAGGGATTTTGCAGCTTGTGTCCGCCGAGCTGAAGGCTTGTTTGTAGCCGTACCGGTCAAATTCCGCCTGTGCCTGCACCGTGTACTTAAACAGTTCCGTCTGTGTCCCGCCCGTCGCCAGTGCGCCGATTGCGCCTGAGTTCGTCAAAAAACTGTAGCCTGCGCTCACGCCCCAAATCGGAGCCGTCCACGGAGAAGAAGATACATAGGTTACGCCGAACGGCAGCGGCGTCGAAAGAAGACTGTGCGCCTTCCCGCTTATAGAATGACTTGCGGTCAGCGCGAAGGGTAAAATGGTACCCTTGTGCGTAAAAGCGTATTTCACAAGTGAAAATGGTTTTTCATTTGGGAGGGGAGTGCGTACATTGGGAGATGAGTCTTCGTTCTCGTCGGTTTCGGCTCCGTTGCCGTCTGTACGACTTGAATCCGTGTCGGGAGTGTTAAACGGAGCGGTATCAGACGCGGCAGCGTTTACGCGCGTAAGATTCATTTTGTCCGCGTCGGCAAAAAGGAGTTTTGTCCCGCCGAAGAAACTCCCGATATAGAGTGCGCGGTTTACAGATATGCTTTCACCTTCGATAAATGCCGGAGAAAAGACGCCGCCTGAACAGTCGTCTTCTTGCAGCAAAAACGCTGCGCCGTCTGCGCTGTCCTTCGTAAAAATCCCCAAACGCGGCATGGAGTCAGGTTTTGTCCACGAAAAAGAAATTCTGCCGTCTCCTGCGGCATTCAAATTACGGATAACGGCGCGCTCGACGGGCAGACAAAACTCCGTAGTGCGCCTTTCGGAAAGGTTGTATGCGCGGAGGAGAAAATTCATACCGTCTTTGTAAATATAGTAAACACTGCCGTCTTCGTTTCCGACCGGAGAAAAGGCAAATTTCTGCGCATCGTGTTTAATGACGGCAGTGCGCTCTGCAGCCGTAATGCCGGCTGCCGCATTTTGAAGCGCATACACGACAAGTGCGGTATTTTGATTTTCCGTGCGGATTGCGGCAAGATAATACTCTTGTCCGTTTTTAAAAACCGCTGCGTCCCGAATCCCCGTCTCCTTGAGTGTGAAAAAACGCTTTTTTTCTGTGTCGTATACAGAGACTTTATACTTTGCGTGCGGACTTGAACGCGACGTATATGCAGCGGCAAGAAATCTTCCATCTGCGCTGAGCGAAATGCGCGAAACGCCCGCCATTTTAAAAAGCCGCTTAGGCTTTGCGCCGCCGTTTTTTACGAAAAATACTGCTGCCGCATACGCATCATAATACGCAAAGCCCGTCCGGCATGACGTAAGCGAAAGATAGTTTTTCGCCCGCCCGTCAAATGTCGTACTCCAGTCATTTTGGTCGGGAAATGAAAGATTGTCCGGAACGCGAACCTCCGCGCAAAAGCGCTCCCACGCGGAGGCAATCGACGTGCCGTAGGTTTGCTTAAAACACATAAAATATGTGAGCGTCCGAAAATTGACGCAGCGGTACCAAAATTCAGCGTACTTTTCCATTCCGTATGTTTTTTGCAGCCATGCACTGAACGCCCCGCCGAACGCGTAGCTTTGCCGCGTGTACGGATACGTATCTTTCGTTCCGTTGACTTCCGAATAGCGCGGAAATCTTCCTTCAATTTTTGCCTGTTTGACAAGATGCAGACTAAATTCGTCGTTGAGCCTGCCTTCGCCCGTCATGCTTTCCGATGAAACTGCCGCGCCCTCCGCCCATGCCGTCGTTGTCATTAGAATGCCCGGATTGTACGAATCACCGAGCGTTTTTTTTACGCCGTACCAAAAACCATCGTGCACGTTGTACGAAACCGCGTGCGTTAACTCGTGCCGGAAAACGCTGATAAGATTTTCTGAAAACACTGCAAGATTTGCATCCGGCACAGTGTCGTTTATGACGATATGATTGAACGGCGCAAACGAAAAATAGCCGTTGAACTCATCCTGCGATGGGCTGAGCACAACCGACAACGAAAAATCATGTGGCAGATGATAGGAGGCGGCAACTTCACGGTACACGTCCTCCGCCTTTGCAAAAAGGATTTCCGCGCTTTGCCGCGAGCGTTCCGGAAAAATGATTTCAAAATGCGTGGTGCGCACAATGCGTATATTCTTTTCGCCTGCCATCGTCCCCTCGAATGCAAAAGAAAGAGCAGCGGCAAATAAAAGCGTCGCAAAAATAAGCAATTTATTTTTTAGAGTCGTTTTCATGTTTTTATCCTTAGTTCGTCGTCGTGTTGACTGGAAATGCTGCGCGTCCGCTTAATAATGCGGCGGACGGCGGTTTGGAATATCGTCGTCCAAAAGAGAAGCAATATCGCCGAGTTTTGCCGCAAGCGTTTTGTTCTCCCGCCTGAGAGCGTCAAGTTCCGCCTTTTGTTCAAGAACTGCCTGCTGGAGTTGGTTTACAAAATCTTCGATGTAGGAAAGTTTTATTTCCGCTGCCACAATGCGCTGTTCGTTGTTGTCCATATCGCATTTTACCATTACGGAGGGAATTTGTAATTACGAATTGTTGCTGGCAGCAGAAAACGAAGTTTTAAAAATACAGTGGTGTGCCGCCCGCTGCAAGTTTTGCTGGAGGAAAAACTTGCGGGAAAAGAGCGTTATAGAAGCGCTGCCTCTGTATCCTTCTCCGCACTTCCCAGAATCTCTGAGCGGCTGTACAATGCGCTCATGCTGAAGATTATTTCATGGAACGTAAACGGCATTCGTGCCGCAGAAAAAAAAGGTTTTTCGGACTGGATAAGGGCAAGCGGGGCGGACATCGTCTGCATTCAAGAAACGAAAGCAAATCCAAGTCAACTGTCGGAAGGGCTTTTATCTCCTTTAAGTGCAGGCGGGCAACCGTATTATTCTCATTTTTCAAGCGCAAAAAAGGCAGGCTATTCGGGGACGGCGTTATATTCGCTTCAAAAGCCTGATACCGTCGAGACGATTGGAAATCCATTGTTTGACGACGAAGGGCGCGTTACGACAGCAAAATTCGGGAAGGTCGCCGTCATTTCTGCCTATTTTCCGAACAGCCAGGATGCCGGCGCCAGGCTGGACTATAAACTTGCGTTTTGCGATGCCATGCTCGCCTATTGCGACAGCCTTGTTGCCGAGGGGTTTCATATCGTTTTAAACGGCGACTACAATATTGCGCATAAGCCAATCGATCTTGCCAATCCTAAAGCGAATGAAAAAAACGCCGGTTACTTGCCGGAAGAGCGGGACTGGATGACGAAGTTTACGGCGAATGGCTACTGCGATACGTTCAGGGCTTTTTGCGCCGAGCCGCACCAGTACACGTGGTGGAGTTACCGTTTTCACGCGCGCGAAAAAAATATCGGATGGCGCATTGATTACCAGTGCGTAAACGATGCGTTTGTTCCGAATGTGCGCTCGTCGAAAATCTTGAGTTCGGTAATGGGTTCCGACCATTGTCCTATTCAGATTGAAGTTGACTGCTGATAAAGAGTAATGGGGACGTTGGGCGGTAAAAACATTATTTGAATGATACAACTGAGTTGCCGCCCGCTCGGGAAATGGAGTTTGGTGGGCGCCGCCGTCAGGAAGGCGTGCTTTCCGGCTGCATTTTTTGCGGGGCAGAGAGAAAGTTGTATTTTCTGCTGCCTGCAAAACTCAAGCGGACTTCGAAATCTGTAAGTGCTTCCGAACGCAGTATTTGCAGTCCGCTTGAGTTTGGATGTCTTTCTCGATGGCAAAGTCCGTTTTTGGGCAAGATTACCTATACCTCTGCGGAGGGTGGACAATCTTTGATGTGCAGTAACTCAGTCGTATCTTTCAAATGCCGTTTTCCACCGCGCAGCCATTCCCCTTTATTATAAAGTCTTCCCACTGTACGCCTTCTCCATTCGTTACGCTGCGGACAAGGCGCGCGCCGGTTATGCGGCGGGCGTATTCGGGAGAAATGCCGGGCGTAAGCACCTTTTCCGTACGGAGGACGGCAATATCGGAGGGAGAAACGTATTCTCCGGCTTTTAGAGCGCGCGTAAAGTGCAGGGAGCGGTTTGTGCGGCCGTAGTTTTGCTTTTCGCTGGGGGCAAGATGTTTTACGCCGTCGCCTAATACCGCCTGCACTTTTTCCGTGCCGTATATGCCGCTCATGCGCGCGATAATTTCTTCTTTTCCATGTTTGCCTCCCAATTCTTCTATTACAGTATAAGCCTCTTTAACTGCGCGGCACATGAGCGCAAAATCTTTTTCGTCAAGGGCAATCGGGTCATCAAGTCCACTCGTCTTTCGGCTCAGCGTGATATGCTTTTCGATAACCGTACCTCCCTGCGCCGCGCATAGGCTCGGCACGAGAACGGCGTCCGAACTGTGATCGCTGACGCCTGTCGCAACCCCAAAAATATCGTGCAGCGCGGCAATCAAACGCAGATTGTATTCATCTTCAGGGGCAGGATAACTTGTAATGCAGTGCAGGAGCGTTACGCCGTCCGTTCCTAAAATCTCAAGCGCCCTTTCAATGTCGGAAAGGCGGGAAACCCCGCTGGAAATGATGACTGGAATAGCAGCAAGTCCTTGTTCCTGTTGACTGTGCCGAAAATCGGCAAGCGCAGTGAGCAGCGGATAATGATTGAGTTCAGGCGAAGCGATTTTTACAAAGTCCGGCTTGACGGCAAGCAGTTCCGAAAGACTTTTCAGGCCAAACGGAGAACAGCCGAACTGGACTTTGCGACTGTGCGCATATTCAAGCATGGCAGCGTAAAAATCCGCGCCGCATTCAAGCGCCTTAAAACGGTCGTACAGCCGCACCTGTCCTGTCGGAAGAGCGACCGTGCCCGTATCGGGGTGCAGGATTTCATCTGCGTACACCCACTGAAACTTAACCGCGTCCGCTCCCGCGCGGGCAGCCGCGTCGATAAGCGCGCGCGCTTTATCCTGCTTTCCCTCATGCGCCGTTCCAATTTCCGCAATTATCAGTGCCATAAAAACCTCTCGTTATCACGTTTTTTACCTAATTTGTGCCGCACCCCGCCGAACAGCGTATACGGCAGGTTGCTCCGTGCAAACTGCGGAAGGCGGCGCCCCCGCTCTATTTGTCAAACTCCGTAGTAACCGCCTGACCAGTCCATGTCCGCTACAACTTTCCTGCCGCCGTTTCCGCCTTAAAACGGTTCCGGTATACGGCGACAACACTTGATGGAAGCCAGCCCTCTGCAAAACGGTACCATACTTCATCGTCGGAAGATAGCGCCGTTCCTTCTATTTGTAAAATATCCGACTTACGACAATGCCCGTTCGCCTCCGCGCTCCAATCTGGTTCGCTCTTATATGCCGCATACGGGGCGGTAACAAGCGCCCATTCAATATCGGGGGCAAGCGCAAGCGGATAGCGGTCGTCAAAACGAATGCTTGCATTTTTCCTGCACGACAAAAGAAAAAAAAATGACGCAGCGCAGAGTATACAAAGACAGCGCGCATTCATTTGAGTTTTTCCAAATATGCTTTGACGGCAGGGTAGAGTTGTAAGTCGGAATCGACAAAGGGACGGTTTAAGATTTCATCGGCAAAAACCCACTCGTATTCAGTGTGTTCGGAAAGCGTAAAAGGAATTTGAACGCCGTCGTGTTCAAGATAAACGCGGTACGCCGTAACCAAGCATTCTTTTCCCTGATGAGTAAACGATGCCGAGCATATTTTTTCTTCCGCATGCGCTTTAACACCGAACTCTTCGCTTATTTCGCGCGTTACGGCGGCGGATGCGTCTTCTGTCCCGTCAATCTTTCCGCCCGGGAATTCCCAGCGGCCGCCCATGTCTCCGCGCGCAATCCGTTTAGCGATTAAAACTTTTCCGTCTTTATAGACAATACAAGCGACTGAACGGCTCATCACAGCACCGCCGCATACGGAAAGAGAAAGTGCAGGAGCGCGGCTGCGGCGCAAAACAGTCCGACAAACTTTTGCTCTTCGATAAAAATTTTGTGAATGAGGGGCGGAAGCGTTACCGACGAAGAAACTTCATCGAGGTAATAGCCTAAAAGAATGCTTGCCGCGGCAGAAAGACCGGCAAGGGCTGGAAGAAAGTCTCCGATGATGACAATTCCGCGCACCGGAGAAAAAAGTTTTATCATCGCCGTCAAAAACGAAAGCCCTCCGACAACAAGGCGGAACAGTTTATCGTCGCCTTGCGTCACGCCGAATATGCGCGAAAAAATATTTTTATCCGGTTTTGCACGCTCTGCGTCAAAGCCGCTTTCCTCTGAATCAAGCGGCGGAAAGCCGTCTATTTCCGCACTTTTTGAAAAAAAGTACATATAAAATCCTGCAAGCAAATTGAGCAGTACCGAAAGTAAATAAAACTGAATCATTGTGCCTCCACCGCGCCGCGCTCAGCGTTTTTCAACGGACACGGAAAATTCTTTTTGCTCGCCGCCGGAGGTAACGAGCGCCTTTACTTTGATTATATCATAGTCGCTGAACCTTGTCCGTATGAACAATTCTTCTCCTTCGTATACGCCGGACGCTTCCTCTTCGCTGATTACGTTTTCCGTATTGTCGATTGCAAAAAAAATGACTGACACTGGAAAAACAGAAGGCATATCTTTTGCAGTCACCTTTTTTTGTGTGCGAAGATTCCAGCCGTTTCCGGTTGACTTTTGCGTCCGCCTGCCGAATTTAAGACTTGCGTACACCGAATCTTCATAGGAAAAAGCCGAAAGAGCGGCAGGTGCGCCAAGAAAATCTGCGGATTTTCGCTCTGAAAACGCTGAATAAAACCACACAAACGCGGCGAACAGCACGACCGAAACAAGCATAAATCGGTTTGTGCGCGTTGCAACAAGGACGCGAAAAAGTCCTTTGACAGGCCGGCCGCTTTTTCCTTCGTAGTAGTCGCGGACAATCTGCGGCGCATGCTTTAAACGCTCTTCGCGGTTGTAAAAAAAATGCAGACTCTCGCCTTGCGGCGCCTCTTTTTTTGCCGCCTGCATATCTTCGTCGCTGATAACTTCGCGCTCTTCGTCAAAAATCACCCTGCGCCTCCCGTGTTTTTTCCAGTCATTAGAGCAGATTTATTTTATGAGGGCTGCGATAAGTGAATCGGTACGCCACCACACAATGCGCGCGCTGTTTTTGTCCGCAAGCAGGGCGGAAATAATGCCTTCGTTCGACAGCGCAAAGGAATAGTACAACTGGTCTTTGTGGCTGACGTCGAGTTTGCGGCGGATAATGCTGTGCGTCCCGCTGTGAATCATCTCGATACTAAAACCGCTTTCCGTCGTAACGATAAAATAAAGCCAGCCGCCTTTGGTAATGCCTAAAAAATCGTAGGGAAGACGGTAGGTAATGCGGGTAAAGTCCTCCGTAACGACTTCTTCGTACGGAGGAATGCCGATTGACTGTCCAAAGATACCCGTATCGATGTCGAGCGGATAGACGCGGCTTTCAAGATAGTCGATTCCGGAGCGGACTTTTGACTCTTCATCGATGTGCGGAATGTAGTAGTCAGCTTTGACGTACAAAGTGCCGGCGGCGCTGTCGGGAACGGCGTTTTCTATCGTAACTGACACGTCTTCTTCGGAAAAACGCTCGTCGTCCTTTTCCAAAACGGGCATATCGTGAATGGAAAGCGGAATTTTATTGCGCAAAAATCCGTTTTCGGCAAACCAAAAAACGTTTAAGCCGTCATTCGTCTTACAGATCGCAACAAGTTCATTATTTTCCGTCGCATACAGTCCCGTAATATACGAAAAGGGAGTGCCGCCGGGACCTTGCTGGCCGATGTAATCGACTGCAGAGCCGTCGCTTGAAATGCGCAAAACAACTTGACTGTACAAGAGCGTACCATTTTTGTCTTGTTCGCTGCGTTCTTTGGGAATGGAACAGGCTGCGTAAACGTATTTTCGTCCGTCTACGGTGATTTTTCCGTCCATCGTAAACGGATAGGCGATTTTTTTCCGGTTTGCAGAAGGGGGCTGCGGAGAAAGGACGCGCGTACCGGTGCTGTATAAGTCTTCATTATAATAGAGAGAAAGGATGTCCCCGTATGAATTGAGCGCAAGGATTTTTTCCGATTCGCCGTTCATAATATAGAAGAAACCGTCGCGCATCGTCAGCGCGGTTTTAAATGCGCCCGCTTTATCCTGTGAAAAAAGGTTAAGCTGGTCTTCAAAATTACCGTAGGGAAGGGAAAAAAGCGTTTCTTCTTCCATCGTAAGGATTTTGCCTTGCCTTGCACAGGATACGAGCGTAACGGCACACAGCAAAAGTATCGCGCATCCCCGCCTGAAAGCAACCGTATTCATGCACAAAGAATAGTTTTCTGCGTGATTTGTGTCAACGCAGCGGGCGACAGAAAACGTTGAGCGGTAAAAATGGTATTTGACAGACTCATCGGAGTTGCCGCCCGCTGTAAGTTTATCCACACTCCTTAAGGACTGCGGATAAACTTGCAGAGAGAGGTTGAGAGCGGCGGCGCTGGATTTAACACGCGGTAAACCGAGAAGACGCATAGACCAAACTTCTTTTACCGCACGTTTTTGTCTTCCTGCAAAAACTCAGGTGAGCGGCATAACGTTTAAATCTATAAACCGCGTAATAACCGCTCACCGCCGGCCTGCGTTGAAACTAAAGCCGACTTCCGCTATGATAGGAAAAACCGACGGACAAAATGTTCCGCCGGTTTTTATAATAAACCTGTTCGGCAGCGTTCGTTGGGGAGCAGGTCTAATCAAAATAAAAGGATTCGAGAATGACTGAAATTCGTTCGGAAGAAAAAGACAAAAAGGCCGCTGACGGCGCCGACCCGTTGACGGAAAAATTCTTAAAAACCAGACAGATTATTCTTTCAGGAGAAGTAAACAAAGAACTTGCCGATAAAATCGTGCGTCAACTTTTAGTCCTTGAAGCGGACGACGAGCAAAAAACGATTTATATGTATATTGATTCTCCGGGGGGCGACGTGGACGCAGGTTTTGCGATTTTCGATATGATTCGCTTTATTAAAGCGCCTGTCGTCCTTATCGGTATGGGGCTTATTGCAAGTGCAGCAGCACTCATTTTGCTTGCCGTTGACTCCGAGCGCCGTGTAGGACTTGCAAACAGCCGCTATCTCATTCATCAACCGTCAAGCGGAATGCGCGGCGTTGCGACTGACATTGAGATTCACGCAAAAGAAATCGAAAAGACGCGCGCGGCAATCGATAAAATCATCGCAGAGCAGACAGGAAAATCGCCTGAACAAGTGGCAAAAGACACTGAGCGCGATTATTGGCTCAGCGCAGAAGATGCCGTTTCTTACGGACTTATCAGTCGTATTGTGCGCGTGCGGACGGATTTGGACTGCTGAACATGACATTTCCTCTCTCAGAGCAACTTGTTTTGGGTATTGTAAACGCGCTTGAAAATCAAGAGCGCCGTTTTTTAGTCGATGCTGAATTGCAAGTTCTTGTTGATACAGAGGAAGCGGCGCCTGATGAAAACAGATTTTACGGTTTACCGGAATGGAACTCTGCGGACGGGTTTGCGCTTATGGCGGATTTTGTCGAAAAACTCCGGTCTTCGAGCGCACAAAACGAACTGCGCCGCGTTCTGTATACGGGAAGGGGGGTATTTAAAAGTTTTAAAAATGCGCTGCGAAAGTTTCCGCTCGTCGAAAAGCGCTGGCAGCGTTATAAAAATGCCGCGATGCGGCGAGTTATCGGCGAATGGTACGGCGCTCTTTGCGAGTCGTGGGGGCTTGAACGGCTTGACGCGGAAATTGAAGACTGCGGCGAGCAGGTGTATGACGATTTTTCGTTTTCCGAATACGCTCTGCCGGATTTTAAAGACGTTTTCCGCTGTTTTTCATGCGCGGATACAGACGGCGTTCCGGATTTTTTAGGCTCTGCTGTCATCGAATTGCAAAAACGGCATTTCCAGTCGCTGTGCAAGGACGGGACGGGGCTTGTCTGTCGCAGCGTATCGGGCGATTTTGCAGGGTTTATAACCGCTTCTCCCGTTTTGAAAAACGACATGCGGACATTCGTTTTGACCGGATTGTATGTTTCTGAGCACTTTCGAAGGCTGGGCATTGGAACAGAACTTGTTTCTCTGTGTTTGTCTTCTATTAAAAAGCGAAAAAAAGAGTCGGCTTTAATCGCGTTTACTCATCTTCCCGAGTCGGTTGTACATCTTTTTGAAAAATTGGGATTTCAACGGACAGGGACGGGATTTTTTGCGCGGACAATGTGACCTTCCGCCGGGTCGTAAAAGAGAGGTGTTCGACAATTTCGCTGTTGAACAGATTTCCTCCTATGGGCGGATTATTTTTACAGGAGTTTTTATGTATAAAAATCGGAATTCCGAAATTGATTTAGATTTTCTTGCCGGAATGCTTAAAGATGCAGTTGCCAAAGTAAAATCAGAGGAGAATCCTGACGTCCTCAATCAGATTAAAAAAATTTATAAAAAGAACGTACCTTTTACGATGAGAATGTATGTTGCGGCCTATCTTGCAAAAGAGGCTCAGAGCCGCAGACACGGTTTTAAAACGTCAAACAGAGATTTTAGACAATCGCGCGATTACAGGGACGGAGGAATGGGCTTTTCTTCTGAGCGGCGCGATATGCGGACGCGCGACTATGCACCAATACCCTTTGAAGAGAGAACTCCGCGCCCGAGAATTGAAATCGATCCTGCCGTTTCTGCAACGATATTTATCAGTATCGGGCGGAACCGGCATGTGTTTACCCGCGATTTGGTCGGACTTTTAATCAGCGTTGCCGGTCTTGAGCGGGACAGAATCGGAAATATCCGTGTGCTTGCCAATTATTCGTTCGTGCAGCTTTTTGCAGAAGACGCCCAAAAGGCAATAGATGCCCTCAACGGGTACGATTACCGCGGACGAAAACTTGCGGCAAGTTTTTCCCGTCACAAAGAAGGCGGATTTGACGCTCCCGTTGATTCTGAATCTTCTGCTTATGAACCGACAGAACGGAGCGATGAAGATTCTGCTGCCTATGCTGCCGCAGAAATCGCTGCCTCTGACCGGGAGCCGTTTTCGTCTGCCGCAGTTCCGCAGGAAGAGACGAGTCAAGAAGCGGAGACCAAGGAAGGAGAATATTTGGTGTGAAACCTGTTCTCCTTCACACAGGACCTTTTCAAGTCAACACGTGGATTGTGCCGCTTACGGACAGATGGGCGCTGGTCGTAGACCCTGCCGCGTGCAGTTTTTCGCGCGATGAAGCGGCGATTGTGTCGTATTTGCGCGAAAACCGACTTGAACCTGCCGGCATATTTTTGACGCATGGACATTTTGACCATATAACGGGCGTGGGGATTGTAAAGACCGCATTTCCTGAGTGCACATCTGCCGTCCATGAAAAAGACGCCGAACTGTGCGGAAGTCGCGCTCTTGCAGTACAGGGAGCCGTTCTCGAGGCGATGGGACTGTCTTATCTTTCTTCCGCGATAGAAAATCTGCCGGATGCAGACAGGCTGCTTTCAGGCGGCGAGACGCTTGATGCGGTCTTTCCTCCCCTCACTGCCGAGCCTGCGCTGGAAGCTGCGCTTAAAGCGTGGCGCGTCATTCACACGCCGGGACACACGCAAGGTTCGGTGTGCCTTTACAGTAAAGAAGAGGCCGCGCTTATCGCAGGGGATACCGTATTTTACCGCTCATGGGGACGCACTGACCTTCCCGGCGGAAACGATGAACAGATGATGCAAAGTCTTTCCATGCTCACCCAAACGCTCCCGCCTGAAACCTCCGTCTACCCCGGACACGATACTTTCGGCTTTCCGCTGGGCGGGAATTTCGGACGGCTGCTGTAGTGTTTGACAAACATAACGATGTTTCGCCCTGCCAAGTTTTGCCGCGTTCCTCAAGGAGTGTGTATATTCCCGCGCGGGCGGCAACTCCGTTGTGTCTTTCAAATACCGTTCTCTGCCGCCCGCAGACTCTCGAATAGACAGCGTTTTTTATTTTCCTTATAATGCGCCCATGCCGAGTAAGAAAAAAAACTCCGGTTTGATTGCTGCGAGTTGGGTTTTATTTGTCGTAATTTTGCTGATTATCTTTTTTGTCAAAAAAGACCGCATTCTGACCAACCTCAAAAAAACGGATTTTTTCGGGCGTGTGTTCGGCTCAACGCCGGAATTTATAAAAAATCATAAAATAGACGACTCCAATGCCGCTGCCGAAGAAACGGAAGCGACAGACCTCGAAATTGATGTGCTTCCGCCGCATATCTTGCATAAAACTGAGCAGGACGAATCAGAGACGGCACAGACAGACGCAGGAAATCCTGTGTATGCGGACGGTGAAATGCCCGCTTTTTCGTCCAACTCGGAGTTTTCAGGTGCGGAGCACAGTACTCGTGCGGAAAACAGCATTTCCGCCGATACCGCACTGCCGTCCGAGTATCCCGCGCTCATGCCGCCGGACACTGATGGCTCTGCGGTGCAGACTCCGCATACGGAAGCAGGCGGAGGAGAGCAAGCGGTGCCTTTGAACACGGGGCAGACCCATTCAGCGTCCAGCGCACAGGCAGGTATGCCGCTTCCCAAACCTTCGCTTCCCCTTCGCGACGTATCGTTGTGCTTTGTCGTAATCGACTCGGACGGCTCTGTAAGCCGGAAAATTGTAACGCGGCGGCTTTCAAAATCCGCTTCTCCAATGACGGACGCCTTAAACGCCCTTCTTGCAGGTCCTTTACCGGAGGAGCAGTCCAAAAACTGCATGACGCTCATTCCGTCCGGCACAAAACTGCTCGGCGCAACCGTAAAAGACGGCGTTGCAACGCTCAATTTCAGCGAAAGTTTTGAGTTCAATTCTGTGGGAGTGGAAGGCTACATCGCACAACTCATGCAAATTGTCTACACGGCGACAGAGTTTCCGACCGTCAAAAGCGTGCAGTTTTTAATCGAGGGACGACGCAAAGATTATCTGGGAAGCGAAGGACAGTGGATAGGCTCCCCGCTGACCCGCTCAGGCTTTTGACGTTCCGCCTTTCCAGTCAATTTAGTCGATGAGCGGGACACAATTCTTATTCTTTCTGTTTAATTGCATATTGGCGTAGCTTTCGTGAAAGGCTTCCCACGCGTTTTGCGTCTGGTGGTTAACCGTCGAATAGCCTGCCGAAAAGGTAAGCCGGATTTTTTTTCGCCGCGAATAGACCGCGCAACTCTGCTTCATGTAGGTAAAAAGAACGGGCAGTTTGCTTTCCGCCGACACAGGAACGATTGCTGCAAACATAGAGCCGTAAATCCGGAACAGTTCATGGGCGGGACGAAATGCGGACAGGCCTTCAAAAATCGTAACCTGCAAAGAATTTTGAATAATCAGCGCAAATTTGCGGATATATTCGTCGCCGGTTTGAAAACCAAGCCGTCCATTTATGACATCCAGATTGTCGATTGAAAAACACAAGAGCAAAAGCGGTTCCGCCGTGCGGTTTATGATATTCGCGGCATGACGGACAAACGAATCCTGTTTTCGTAAGCCCGTCAATTCGTCCGTATACGCAGTCCTTTCCAGATTCTTAATAATGCCTTCATAAAAATCCAGATTGGATAAGCTCATCCATGAACCGAGTTTTTTGCCGCCTGCAGCAATTTCCGATATTTTCGTGTAATACAGTTTTCCGTCAGAAACGCCGGAAATATAAAACGCGCTTGCCGCCTGCCCGATTCCGGCGTTACCGAGAATGCGGAAACGTTCTTCAGAAAAAATGTCTTTAAAATGCTGAAAACGCCGTATTTGAATGCGATAGGACGCAAGAAAATCTTGAGCGCTTTTGTTCATTTGCAGGAATTTATTATCCGCGTTAAAAATAAAAATAGGCTGCCCCGGCGCTTCGTAGAGATTTTTGCTGCACGCGGCGGCGCATTTTCGGTTTTTATCGGTATGAATGGCAAAAAATCCGAACGACACCATGCTGATTTCGGCAAGAGAATGGAAATATTCCTGCGTGTGCGTGTAATGCTCGGCGGTAAAGTTTTCAATGATGAATTTGTGCAGGCTCGGAATTAAAAACAGGGACATTCCGATAAAAAAAAGAAAAAAAATCCGTTTGTTTTCCGAAAAATTTTTTATGCTGCGCACGGAAAATACCGCCGTAAGCCCGACAAACAGTCCAATTGTGTAAAATGCGTGAATAAAATACGGCATTTTCTTGGGATAAAAATATCCCGGCATAAATCCGGCATTTACCGTCCGCGCTGGGGGCAGATGCAGGAAAAAATCATTTTTTGTAAAGAGATAACTTCCCGCAGAGGCAAGCAAAAAAATGACTGGAAAAGCGTACAGCAAAAAAAATATAGTCTTTTTTCGGTTGAGCGTTGAAAAATGCAGGGCGAATAAAAAAAGTGAACAAATTGAAACTTCCCGCGCAACGTAACTGAGTTCCTGCACTAAAATAATATGGCGCGGCAGCAAAATTAAAACCTGAAGACTGTCGAGCAAAGCGCCCATCCCCAGAGCAAGGTTTGCTGCGCCGAAACATCGCTCGGAAAGTCGTTCTCCCGCTTGGGAAAACGAGATTGAAGCGTAGACAAAGCACACGAGCGCGGTAAAAACGCACAAAAACGTATTAAACGTGTATTGCATGACGCTAGTCCGCGGTGAGCGCGTAGGAATCTTTTACTGCGTCAAAGTACGTTTTATGCTTGGCGTAAATATTATAAAAAACGGACATCGTAAATCCATAAAAACCGCCCTCTTTTGAAGTAAGCATTTTAAAGTTTTTCGTTACGTTGCCCGTTTCCGGCAGAAGTATAATCGATTCGACGGTACAAGAGTCTGCTGTATATGCAAGTTTTGCATCCGAAAGATTGATGTATGCGCCGTCCATGCTCAAAAGCAGCTGCCGCGCCATAGCAAACGGAATGCCGTCAGTCATTCCCGCAGTTCCTCCGACCTCTTGATTTATCGTACCCGCAGAAAGAAAAGCGGCGTCCTTGCACGTCCACACATTTTCCATTTGCTGCGTCCAGTTCGTATCGAGCGTAACACGCTGCCCGTCGGAAAGCGTACAATTCATTTTCTTTCCCGCAGTCTTTTTAAAAATGTGCCGATTGTCCGCGTACTTTTCCGGAAACCCTGTAAAATCCGTAAACGAGCGGTCGGAAGAGGAGCGGAGCCTTCCTGCGGCAACCGCATAAAATACGTTTTTACCCGCAGCATCTTCAATCAACTTTATATTGAACAGCGGAATGAGCGCGTCGTAGTAAACCGTAACCCTGCCGCCGAACTGCATAAAATCTTCTTTTTTCTTTATAGCGCCATCGTGCAAAAAGCCGTTTTTCCCGCCGGAAAGAAGCGGCTCCACTGTTCCTGCCTTTTTGCGGCGCGCAGAAAGTTCGTACATAATATCGTGCAGGTAATTGACGATTTCTGTATCTTCTGGACTTACTGCGCCGATTTTTTCGCCGGTTATTTCAAGATGGTCGGATTTAGGATTGAGCGTAACGTAGATTTCTACGCTTTTTGCAGGGAGTTTTGCCTTATCATCGTTAGGCGCAAAATAACGCGCCGCAAAAGTCCCCTCATCGTACATCAAAAATCCGATATACGATGTGCGGTAAAAAGTCTTGTCGCAAAAATACACATACTCGCCGGAAACATCCGCAATAGACGGCGTAAAGCCCGGAAGCGCAAATGCCGCGCCGCACAGGGCAAACAGAACGCCGGCAGCAACCATCTTCGTATTTTTTAAAAGTGCAGTCATACATCCTCTTTTTAATTATCAGGGCATCTCGAAAAACTCGCTTTTTGCGATTTTTTCAAGATTGCGACGAGTTGTAACTCGCTGGATTATCGCGAGTTACAACATCGCATTTTCAAAGTTACCTCTAAAAACTGAAGTTTTTAGAGGTTCCCATCAATTACTTATTACAAATTAAACATTCTTATTGTCCGCTGCATTCAGTGCAGAAAGCGCATTTTTTACGATTGCCGCTGTTTCTTTTGCAACATCTGATGCCGGAAGCAGGCGCACGTCTTTTTCCGACCGGAGTTTTAATTCTACATTCGGGAGATTTTTTTCTCCGATGACGATACGCACAGGAAATCCGAGTAAGTCCGCATCCTTAAACTTTACGCCGGCGCGTTCGCCGCGGTCGTCAAGCAGCGCTTCAATTCCCAGCGCTTCAAGTTCTGAATAAATGCGGTCAGCAGTCTCTTTCATTGCGCCTTCATACTTTACCGGAACAATGACTGCATGGTACGGGCAGACGCTCATCGTCCAGACAATCCCGCTTTCGTCGTGGTGCTCTTCGATAATCGAAGCAAGCGTGCGGTCAACGCCGATGCCATAACAGCCCATAATCGGAACAAACTGTTTGCCGTTTTTATCGAGGACGGTTACGTTCATGCTTTTGGTGTATTTGTCGCCGAGTTTAAAAATGTGTCCGAGTTCGTTCCCTTTTTTTGAATAGAGCGCTTCTCCGCACTCAGGACAGCGGTCTCCGTCGCGAACGGCGCGGATATCTGCCGTCATAAACGGAATAAAATCGCGCAGCGGCTCTACATGCATGAAGTCTACGTCTTTTTCTCCGCCGCCTGTTACCGTATCGTGCAGGACGGCTTCAAAACCGCCCGCTGTTTGACGGACAACGCTTTCGTCTGCCAAAAGCGGAACTTTTGTAAGCCCGACCGGACCTACAAAACCGTGCGGCGCTCCGGAATAGCGGATAACGTCTTCTTCTGAGGCAAGTTCTGCGCCGCTTGCTTTTAGGGCGGCGGCAAGTTTTGTTTCGCTTACGTCAAGGTCGCCGCGTATTGCGACGGCAAAAAAACTAACCGGATAATAGGACTGCGTTCCGTCCGTTTCCCGTTTCCACGCATTCGCTCCGGGCGCAGCCGTCAAATCAAGCGCAGCGTTTATCACTTTATAAATGAGGACTTTGATAAACTGCTGGGCGGACATTTTAAAAAAATCTTCCATCTGCTTGATTGTCTCAACGCCGGGGCACGGGACTTTTTCAATTTTCTTATCGACGGGAACAAGCGCGTTTCCGTTTAAATCATGCGCCGTATCCGCGCGGCACGACGCTTTTTCAATATTGGCGGCATAGCCGCATTGCGGGCAGAGTATGAGCGTATCGTCTCCGACTTCGCTTTCTACCATAAATTCTTCTGAACCTGAGCCGCCCATCGCACCGGTGTCCGCTTTTACGGAAATCGTAGAAAGCCCCATGCGCTTAAAAATGCGCCGATACGCGTCGGAAAGTCGTTTATACGATTCGGCAAGAGACTCATCATCGGCGTCAAACGAATACGCGTCCGCCATAATGAACTCGCGTCCGCGCATAACGCCGTAACGAGGACGGATTTCGTCGCGGTATTTCGTGTTTATCTGATACATGATGACGGGAAGCTGCTTGTAACTGGTGAGCGTATCGCGCATAAGGACGGTAAAGGCTTCTTCTGCCGTCGGACTGACGACCATATCCTGTCCTGTCCGCGTCTTTGCGGTGAGCATTTCGTTATTCATCTTGTCCCAGCGGCCGCTTTCGCGCCAAATATCGCCCGGCACAACGACCGTCGGCTTAATTTCAAGGCAGCCAGCCGCATCAAATTCCTGTCGAATTATGTTTTCCACTTTGCGCAGCGCACGCAGTCCCATCGGCATATATGAATAAAGCCCGTTTCCAAGCTTTTTGATTAAGCCTGCGCGCAGCATCAACTGATGACTTGCAATAACCGCGTCTGCCGGAGAGTCTCGTAATGTTGAAATGATTGTTTGAGAAGCTTTCATGCGCGGCATTTTAGCCGGATATACGAACGGAGGCAAGACTGGAGGAGACTAAGCGGGGCTGACAGGAGAACTATGTTTAATAGATTTAATAGGGGAGCCGTTCACTGAAAGTTTATCCACGTTTCCCACGTTTCTGTCGGGGAGATGAATAAACTCTCAGAATTCATGGAATTCCGGCGCGTCGTCGTCAGGAAGTTGTATTTTCATTTTCCGGCGCGGATAGAGAGTTTTACTTTCCGACGGCAGTGTGTTTAACTCGCGGTATGTACAGAAGACGCACAGCCAAAACTCCATTGCGCAGGCAGTACTACAGTTGTGTTTTTCAAACGCCGTCTTCCTCCGCCCGCTGTTTTCTGCCGTCCCTGCGTTTGGACACGCTGCGTATTTTTCTATACAATGCCTCTCGAATAAAATTATTTTCCGCTGCGGGAAGCGGGAAAGTCAATGGGGAATTCGTAATTACGAATTACGAATTACTCTGCGGGAGGCGTACCACAAATGAACACAGAACACAGAACACAGAACACAGAACACAGAACACAGAACACAGAACACAGAACGATTATTGA